>CAMOYN010000184.1 GCA_946630035.1 uncultured Lachnospiraceae bacterium | reverse complement strand
GGAGTGGGACAGCTCCAGGCTGGGGATTCCACCGTGACGGCGGATCGCATCGGCTGTCATGGTGTGGCTGGCCAGGTTGCCGGCCACGGTCAGGTCGATGTGATATGCATGAGAGCCGTCGGTCTCCGGGTGAACCATGCACTCGGAAACAGTCACGGCACCGGCACCACCTTTGCTGCGCAGCTCATAAAATTTTGTAGACATCGGGCCGATATTACCTTCTTTGGTAATGTCAGTGCCGCCCATGGGAGCAGACCACATCCGGTTACGGAAGGTGACCATACCGATCTGGATCGGTTTGCTGAGATTCGGGAATTTTCTTTCCATGTTGAAAGTGACTCCTTTCCATGTGACTTTTTTACAATTCTTATGTTTTTATCGATTCTGGACAGATGAAGAAACTCGAATCATATATTTTGAAATTATATCACAATTATCAGGTAAACACAACGATATTTCTTCTCGTAATGACAGATTCCGGCAGGATAAATCCATACAAATTCTCCCCAATGGTCCGATCATTGCCGGGGTCACTCATGCCACTGCAGATCTTCCGAATTCTTAGGGAGATCCTTACTGGAAAGTCTCTCTCTGTATTCCGTGGGTGAGCACCCGATCCGTTTGGTAAACAGATTCGAGAAATAGAAATGATTTTCATAGCCGACCAGTTCCGCGATCTCTGCCACACTTTTGTTTGTACGGCCCAGATACTCCGTCGCCCTCGCCATTCTCGCATTGATCAGATAATTAATCGGTGAACAGTGGAAGGCCCGGGTAAACATGCGGCTCAGATGGGAGGGACTGATGGAAAACTTCTCCGACAGGGACTGAAGCGTTATCTTCTCCTCACAGTGCTCCGTGATATACACGAGCATATCATTCATGGAATAATCCGCTTTCGTCCGGATCGTCAGTGTCCGGTTATCCATCAGCAGACATACGACCTGAATCATTCCCAGACAGATCGTCTGTACTTTGGCATCAGCAAAGCCACCGTTGCTCACATGAAGATTCAGCAGCAGTTTGCAGGCACTCTGAAAATAGGAAAAATAACTACCGGATTTCGTGACGACAGCTCCCAGCCCGGAAAAAAATTTCTGCATCTCGCCATCCAAAGGATCCTTTGAAAAACGAATGACAAAATAATCCATCCCGTCTTTCCGATGGGCTATATTCCGGTGATAGGTCCCCGGAGGGATCACATAGACGTCCCCCTCCTTCACCGGTGTCTCTTTCTCATTCACTACCAGCATCCCTTCCCCGCGCATCACAAAGGTCACTTCGAACTCGTTCAGATGGGCATGCCAGGGGTATTCCCAGGCCGGCAGGATATCGCTGTAGCAGAGATGGGTTATGGTCAAAAACGGCTGGAACCGCAGAGGATTATCCTTTTCTGATGTAAAATCTTTAATCCACATATCTACGTCCCTTATTGGAAAAAAGGCGCCTCGAAGGCGCCTTTCAATTTGTTTGCAAAACTGTTATATACCGAAGCTTTACAGATGAACCAGACCGAATACTACACCGCAGATTACGGAGAGCAGGTTCGTCAGGAACATGATAACACCGGCATATACGCAGTATCCCTTAACATCCTCCTGCTCGATCAGGGAGCAGCCTACATAGGTGGCAGAGTTCATAGGGGTATTGGAAGTAGCGGTCGCCAGGTTGCATACGAAAGGAGCAATGATGGCGATCGGAGCAATACCGAAGCTGGCACCGATGGAGATGAACAGCGGATACATAGCATTGTATACCTGGTAAGGTACGAAGAAGATGATCGGAACAACCAGAATCAGGAAGATCAGATACATGTTCTTCATCAGGAACTCAGGGAAGATACCGGTCAGGAAGTTGGCCAGGGAGCTTACCATGGAAGGAACTACCATCGTGCAGCCCTCGCCGAAGCCGCCCATAGCAACTACGGTAGCACCGTCTGCGTTGGTGTAGCGCATCATGTTGAATACTGCCAGATAGAAGCAGATACCGATCAGCATAACCAGTACGTTGAAATAGGTCATACCGGCCTTGTTCCAGATCTTACCAAAGTCTTTGCGGTAGTTGATCATGGAGATCAGGATACAGCCAATGATGAATACCAGGTAGGACGGGAATTTCCATACTGCCAGGCAAAGGATGGCCAGTACAAAGATGGCAAAGTTGATCCAGAAGAACTGAGGGCGGGCATTTTCCTTCGCTTCAATACCGGAAGCTTTTCCGTCAGAAGCAACATCGGACACCTGAACACCCAGGGTGCCGTATTTCTTCTTGTGTGTCAGAGTGAAGTAAACCCACTGCAGCACGATGCCGGGGATGAAGGTAGCGCCCCACGGAATAGAAGCGGTAGCCAGTTCCTCGGGAGAAACACCGGCCATCATAGCGGAGTTAACAACACCGATACCCCAGGGCAGCCAGCACATAGCACAGATCGCGGTCTGGCAGACGATCATGGCCCATCTCTGATCCAGTTTGAATCTCTTGAACATGGGGATCATGATCGGCAGAGTGATCAGGTAAGTGGTGGAGATGTTGGCGGTCAGATAACCGATAGCGGAGATGACAGTAGTCATAACCAGAACGATTACCACGTTCATCTTGTCACCGACGATGCTTACGAATTTACCGATAATGATATCAAACATACCGGTCTCGCTCAGCATGGTGAAGAAGATCAGACCAAACATCAGCATGTAACCGGCGGATCTCATAACGTTGGAGATCTGTTCCAGGATAACATTACTGATCTCTGTGACGGAATAACCCATCGCCAGAGCGCAAACCAGCGGAACAACGAACATAATGAAGTTCATCGGAATCTTGTTCCACAGGATGGCAGCAATGATAACGATGATCATTATAAATGCCATGGTTGTAGGACTCATACGTATTTCCTCCTCGTATAAATAGTTTTACTGATATGAGTGATTTTATAGTTACCGTAATTATTGTCGGCTGGCACCCGTTCTCCGACAGGCTGCCGGAAATTTATTTTTTCAGATGATCCAGCATGCCGAACTCTCTCTGATAGGAAAGAGCGATGGAGTCGTGGGTCAGATCGGTGTAGACACCGGGATGTGCGGTCCAGCAGTGGCAGCTGCGGGCACCCAGCATGATCTCGGTGGGAACGCCGGCCTTCAGCAGACGCCATGCATATTTCAGGCCGTCATCGCGAAGGGTATCATACTCACCTACCAGGATGAAGTGCGGTCCCAGCATTCCTACGTCATTGGCATACAGCGGGAAGGCATAGTGAGAAGGCATCTTGCCGCCCAGGCCCTCGAAATATCCGCCGGTGTAGCAGTTTTCTGCACCGATGGCCTTGACATCCGGACCCATGCGCATCTCGAAGTTCTGATGATAGGAATAATCCTCGTTGAAGCCGTTGCTCACGCAGGGGCAGTTCAGAACGGTCAGTTCCGGCTGATGCTCGTTGCGGTCACGCAGATACAGAGCCAGGCCGGCAGCCAGGTTGGCACCGGAGCTGGAGCCGTGAACGCCGATCTTGCCGTTGGTGCCAAGATAATCGCCATTGTTCAGGATCCACATGTAAGCGGCATGGCAGTCTTCCAGAGGCATCGGATAGCTGACATCCGGAGTACCGGAAAGACGATATTCCACGGACACAACCACGCAGGGAACGCGGACAGCGATGGCCGCGCAGCGGGCATTGTCGATATCCAGGTTGCCGGCAACCCATCCGCCGCCGTGAATGTCCAGAACTGCCGGGGATTTCTCCGGAAGTCCGGCCGGAGTAAAAATACGGATATGGATTTCCTGACCTTCATCGTAGCCGGGAATCATCTTATCTTCCACTTTCATGCCTTCGGGCTTGTCAAATGCCACCAGGGCAGCGCCGTTGGCTTTTCTTGCAGCGTCCAGCTCTTCGGACTGGCCTACATGCTGAGCTTTGAACTGATTCTCATAGCCCGGAAACGGTGTGTGTTTCATAGTACACTCTCCTCCTTGCTGTAAAAAATATTATCATGGGCAAAATCGGATAGAATTCACCCGAGATTCCTACGAATGTTATGATATCATGATGTTTGTAACGATTCTATCCACGATCTGATCATTTATGGAAATTATCTTATCATTTTTTCGATAGTTTGATGACACTATCCGGTACAATTATGCGATATTTTCAAGCATCTTATCGCAATGCTATGGTTCCCACAAAATTTCTTGTTTTTTTACCTCTTTTTTATAGAAATTTTATAGAGTAAAGAAAAGAGAATGCCGCGGCATTCTCTTCTGGTGATAGTTTTATAAATTCTTTGCATTCCGGTGCACTACCCGGTTAACAGATGTTCTTTTCGGGTCTGCCTTCCCCGGTGCCTCTTTTCTCAGATTCCGGCTTTTTTCATGTCGTCGGCAATTTCTGCCTGGGAAGAAACAAATTCATCCGCACCCAGCTGCTCCAGAGGACTCAGCTCCGGTACAGCGTTAAAAGCATCTTCTTCCATGCCGATGGCAGTCTCTGCGATCGGAGTAGGCTCCTTCTCCGCCTTCTCCGCCTTTTCCACCTTCTCCAGGCCGGCTGCCTCCATATCCGAAGCCACTTCGGCCGGGGAAACCACGAACTCATCCGCACCCAGCTGCTCCAGGGGACTCAGCTCAGGGGCAGCAGCAAACACACCCTCTTCCTGTCCGATGGCGGTCTCCGCGATCGGAGTGGGCTCCTTCTCCGCCTTCTCCGCCTTTTCCACCTTCTCCAGGCCGGCGGCCGCCATATCCGAAGCGATCTCCGCCGGAGAAACTACAAACTCATCGGCACCCAGCTGCTCCACAGGATTCAGCCCGGGCTCCGCCGTAAAACCTTTTTCCAGTACATCGATTCCAGTCATATTCTTCTCTTCCGCTGCCATAAAATACCTCCTCAGAATACCTCTGCTCATTTCGTTTTCGTT
>CAMOYN010000183.1 GCA_946630035.1 uncultured Lachnospiraceae bacterium | reverse complement strand
GGATCCTCCGGGAAGGGGCGGATAAGATTTCCGTGAATTCCGCAGCCATCCAGAGACCTGAGCTGATCAGCGAAGCGGCCGATAAGTTTGGCAGCCAGTGTGTGGTGGTGGCCATCGATGCAAGACGCAGAGAGGACGGCAGCGGATGGAACGTATATAAAAACGGCGGCCGTGTGGATGTGGGGCTGGATGCCATCGAATGGGCGCAGAAAGCCTGCGAGCTGGGAGCCGGAGAGATCCTGCTGACCAGCATGGACTGCGACGGCACCAAAGCCGGCTATGACAACGAGCTGACTTCCCTGGTGGCTTCCCATGTGCCGGTTCCCGTGATCGCTTCCGGCGGAGCCGGGACGAAAGAGCATTTTTACGATACTCTGACAGCCGGAGGTGCCGATGCGGCCCTGGCGGCATCCCTGTTCCACTATAAAGAGCTGGAAATCATGGATCTGAAGCACTATCTGGCGGACCGTGGTCTGCCGATGAGACTGTAAGTATCTGGTCCGGAAGAAGATCATCATTTGCGAGGAGAATCCTATGGCTGCGATTTCCAATGACTGGCTGAAACCTCTGTCTCCGGAATTTAAGAAGCCCTACTACCGGCAGTTATATCAGACGGTTCTGAATGCCTACCGCACCGAGACCGTGTTTCCTCCGGCGGAAGAGCTGTTTTCCGCCTTTGAGCTGACACCGCTGGCAGAGGTGAAAGTAGTGATACTGGGGCAGGACCCCTACCATAATTACGGGCAGGCCCACGGACTTTGTTTCTCTGTGAAGCCGGATGTGGAGATCCCTCCTTCCCTCAGGAATATCTATAAAGAACTGCAGGATGATCTGGGCTGTTACATACCGGATAACGGGTATCTTATCAAATGGGCAAAGCAGGGGGTACTGCTGCTGAATACCGTTCTTACAGTTCAGGCGCACCGGGCGAATTCCCACCGGGGGATCGGATGGGAGGAATTCACCGATGCGGCGATCCGCATTCTGAATCAGCAGGACCGCCCGATCGTCTATCTTCTCTGGGGACGACCGGCGAGAGAAAAAGCCCGTATGCTGACCAATCCGAAGCATCGGATTCTGGAGGCGGCTCATCCCAGTCCGTTATCCGCCTACAATGGTTTTTTCGGCTGCCGGCATTTCAGTCAGGCCAATGCGTTTCTTGTCGAGAACGGTCTGACTCCCATCGACTGGCAGATTGAAAATCTGCACGGAAATCAGATGTGAACATTAAAAAATTTCTACTATAAAAATATACTATGCCGATATGGCATGCAAGGAGTCCTATGGGTGTTATTGAAATCATCAAGATCATCTTCTATGGTATCGTGGAAGGTATCACAGAATGGCTTCCGGTCAGCAGTACCGGTCACCTGATCCTGTTTGAAAGCATCTGGCCGCTGAATCTTACGGAAGAGTTTCTGGAGATGTTCCGGGTGGTGATTCAGCTGGGAGCGATCCTGGCGGTGTGTGTGTTATATTTCAACCGTCTGAATCCCTTCTCCGGAAGTCATACCGAGGCGGAAAAGAAAGAGATCTTCGGTATCTGGGGAAAGGTTGTGATCGGTTGTATCCCGGCAGGTGCCCTGGGCGTTCTGCTGAATGACTGGTTTGACGAGCATTTTTATAAATGGCAGGTGGTTGCCCTGGCGCTGATTGTCTACGGAGTCCTGTTTATCTGGATTGAGAACAGAAACAGGAATAAGAAACCGAGAGTAAACTGTTTCCGTCAGATGACCTGGGCTATGGCACTTCTGATCGGCTGCTGCCAGGTTCTGTCTCTGGTTCCCGGGACATCCCGCTCCGGTTCCACGATTCTGGGTGCCATGTTCTTTGGCGTGGCCCGTCCCGTGGCAGCAGAGTTTTCCTTCTTCATGGCGATCCCGGTGATGTTCGGAGCCAGTCTGCTGAAATTGATAAAATACGGCCTTGCCTTTTCCGGCGCTGAATTATTCTGCCTGTTCCTGGGGATGGCGGTGGCTTTTGGCGTATCGATCCTTGCCATCCGCTTCCTTATGAATTATATCAGCAAGAAAGATTTCAAAGTGTTTGGTTATTATCGGATCGTACTGGGTATTCTGGTGATCCTGTATTTTGCGATAACCGGTTGGCTGAAGTAAGCCATGCCCGTCAATATAAAACAGTAGATATAAAATAAACAGGAGATCGCATTTATGGCGGATCAAAAGAACGAAAAAGAGAATTACGACGATCTGATCTTTGACTGGGGCAGTTTTGACAAATACGTGCCCGCAAGCCGGACGGAAAGATCCAGAAAGGAAGATAAGTCCGGAGAGGATCCGGTGAAGTACGGCAGAGAAAACTGGACGGAGGAAGAGCTCTCCCTGTCGCTGGACGAGGAGAAGGCGCAAACGGAATCCGGGGAAGTGCCGGAGAAGGAAGAGCCTGTGGTTCCGGACAGACCCGTACTCAAAAGAGGATCCATTCTGAATACAACCGAAAAGGTTTCCATAATTAATCTGGCGGATCTGCTGGCGGAATTAAAAGGGAAGGAGCCGCTGCCGGAGGAGGAAGCGGCCGCAGGAACCGGTTCTGCGGAAGGTGCGGAAGGTGCGGAACCTGAAAAGGCACGGAAGGAATATACGACGGAAGAACTGCTGGCCCTGGACGATACGGACAGCCAGGACCGTTATTCTTATGAGCCGGAACCGGCCGAGGAATACCGTTATGAAGCCAGACCTGAGACCCGGGACCGAAAGGTGGATGAATCGGAGTCCGGGCCTGTGGAGCGTGATGAGGAGGAACCGGTATCGGAGCACCCGGAAAGCCATAAAAGAGAGCCGGCATCGGACCGGCCTGCCGCTTCCTCTGTGCTGGATACCGCAGGAGCTCTGATCGGACAGCTCCGTCAGAATGCGAAGGAGAGCGGCGGATTCTCCGGCTGGCTCAGGAAGATGGGGCTGTCGGAATCCGAGGAGGAAGAGGAGGAAGAGGAGGAGTCCTTTGATTCTGTAAAAACAGAGAAAAAGACGGACTCAGAAAGCAGACGGACGGACCGGACCGCCAGGGAGGAGATGGATATCCTCGAGGTGACATCGGACCGGGAGACGGAAGAGACGTTCCGGGAACCGGAGAGGGAGAGGGTCCGGGAAACAGAAACGGTCCGGGGAGCGGAAACGATCCGGGATACAGAAAAGGAGCGGGACTCAGAAGATCCGGAGGAGGAGGATATTTCTCCGGAACTTCAGAATGAACTGTCCCATGTGTTCCACAAACTGAAATCCGTGATCCGGAGGGATGCTCCGGAGGAAGAGGATATAGACGATTCTAAACCGACCCGCATAGAGGTCCTGGATGACGACGATGAGGATGAGGAGGAACTCTCCGGCGCAGGTGCCGGGGAAGCCCGTTCTTATACGAAATACGGGGAAGGCCATGCCCCAGAGGCGCAGAAGGAAGCCCCCGATATCATTCAGATTCTGACCCTGGGAGTGCTGATTGCCATAGCCGTCATGTGCATCGTGGATCTGTTTGGCATTCTTACCCGGGGACTGGGAGGAGGAGGTTCTGAGAGTGCAGAGGTTGTGACGGAGACACGTCCTCAGATTCTTATCGATCAGGAAAACATCGATGAGAGCATCCAGCAGGCCTATCTGACGGTGAATCCTTTCTCCCGCCCGGCGGTTGCCTTGGATAGCGTCCGGGGCATCGTGATTCATGACGCCGGCCTGCCCGGAAAGACCGCCATGGAGGTGCGGGATTACTATGAGTCCCTGGCCCAGACCCAGTCAGAACGTTCCAGCTGTCACTATGTGGTGGGAATGGACGGAGAGATCGTAGCCTGTGTACCGGACAATGAGATCGCCTATGCCTCCAATGCCCGCAATATGGATACCATTTCCGTAGCCTTCTGCTCGGCCGATGAATCCGGTACCTATTCGGATGTTACCTATCAGTCTCTGGTACATCTGTGTGCGAAGCTGTGCAAAACCTATCAGATCAACGGAGTGGATATTCTCCGCCACTATGACATCAACAGTCAGGATTGCCCGAAGGTGTTTGTGGCCGATGACGGCGCCTGGATGAATTTCCGCGCGGCAGTTACCGCTGTGGCAGCCGGGGAGTCCCTGCCGGCAGAAGAAATGACAGAATCGTCGGAGGAGACGGCAGAGCCTTCCACTTCGGACGAAACAGTATAAAATAGGATAAGGTAATGTGTATTTAATCCGGTCTGTGGGTTCCCCGCAGGCCGGATTTCTTCAAATGTGTTAAAAATGAAATGACAGTTTTCATTGTGCGAAATTAGAAAGGTGAAAATATGTGAAAAGGGGTGTAAAAAAAGTTAACCCTGGATAAGAGAGAAAAATAATCATAATAAAGATGCACAAAATCTGTAAATTGTGAACAAAAAGGACTGGACTTTTTCTTCTCTAATAGGTATAATTTTAACGGTATGAAGAAACTGATTCCACTGTGTGGAAACAGGCGTTGGAGTCGATTTCTTCGGAAACTATGATAATAGGAGGAGTTTACCAATGGCTAGAAAATTTTCACTCGCGTATCTGACGATTCCGGGAACCAACCCCATGGATCAGATCAAGATCGCAAAAGAAGCTGGATATGACTATGTCAGCCTTCGTACTATCCCGATGCATCTGCCCGGTGAGCCTGAGTTCCTGCTGGACAAGGACCCGGCTTTGTTTGAAGCTACCAAAGCGGCTCTGAAAGAGTATGATATGCCCCTGATGGACATCGAGCTGGCTCGTGTTCGTCCTGACCTCAGCATTGACGAGTATAAGCCTGCCTTCGAGAAGGCTGCAGAGCTGGGCGGCACCGACGTGCTTGGCAGCATCTGGACCCGTGATAAAGGATGGTATACCGAAACTGCCGGAAAGATCGCTGACATGGCGAAAGAGTTCGGTCTGATGTACAACATCGAGTTCCTTCCCTGGGCCGGTGTCCGCAATCTGCAGGAAG
>CAMOYN010000182.1 GCA_946630035.1 uncultured Lachnospiraceae bacterium | reverse complement strand
CCCCGGATGACCGCTACGCCGGTGCGATCGGAGCCGCCGTCATCGCCAGGGGATAGATCATCCGGCAGACGGAAGCAGGAAGCATTCGGTGAACAGAGTATCCGGCAGACAAAAAGCAGGCAGCATTCGGTGAACAGAGTATCCGGCAGACAGAAAGCAGGCGAACATGCAGAATGATAAGAAGATGAAAATCATCATCACCCGCCGGGAGGGGAAGATCCTCACGACGTTCTGGAATGGTACCCGGGTGGTGGAGTTCCGGCTGGAGGAAGAAACACCGGACCTTCAGGTGGGTGATATCTATCTGGGAATTATCAAAAATCATGTAAAAAATATCCAGGCGGCATTTGTGGAAGTGCAGCCTGGTTCTCTCTGTTATCTGCCCCTTCCTGCAGGGAAAAAGATGGCTGTCGGGACGCAGCTGCCGGTACAGATCCAGAAAGAAGCAGTGAAGAGCAAAGCTCCGGTTGCGACCACGGCCATTTCTCTGGGCGGCCGTTATCTGGTTCTGGTCACCGATCGTGTCAAGGTGGCCGTGTCCTCCAAAATCTATAACGGCAGACGAAGAGAGGAGCTGAAATCTCTTCTGGAAGAAACGGCAGCGGATGAGGAGGTCGGTTTCATAGTCCGAACCAATGCAGAGCATGCTTCGGATGAGATCATCCTGCAGGAAGCCGGAACCCTGATCCGGCAATACAGAAATCTGATGACAGCGGCGGATCACCGCACGATCTTTTCCCGCCTTTACTCCGGACAGCCGGCCTGGCTTACCGCCGTGAGGGATGTCCGGGAAGGGTCTGTGGAGGAGATTGTTACCGATCAGGAAGACATCCGGGAGCAGCTTCTTATGGCAGATCTTCCCTTCGGACCGGAACAGATCCGTCTGTATCAGGATCCCATGATTTCCCTGGCCAATATTTATCGGATCGAACATTATCTGGAGAGCGCTCTCAGCCGGAGAGTATGGCTGAGATCCGGCGGTTACCTGGTCATTGACTACACCGAAGCCATGACCGTGATCGATGTAAACACCGGAAAATACGACGGTCACAAAGCAAAGGAAGAGACCTTCCGCCTTACCAACCGGGAAGCCGCCGTGGAGATCGCAGCCCAACTTCGCCTGAGAAATATTTCCGGCATCGTTCTGATCGATTTCATCGATATGGAGTCCGCTGAGAGCCGGCAGGAACTCGCGGAACTCTTCCGGCAGGAACTTCGAAAAGATCCCATTCAGGCCGTTCTGGTAGATTTCACGAAGCTCAACCTGGCCGAAGTTACGCGGAAGAAGATCCGCAAGAGTCTCTGGGAGCAGGTAAAGGGAAGTGCGTCCGGACATGGGGCAGAACTGTAGCTTTGACGAGTTTTTTTATAAAAAAGGATTGACGGATGATTTCATCTATGTTATATTGATCAAGTGTGTCAGTCTGACAATGTTGGGCTCGATGCATTTGCCGCACAGCGAGGCTCTGAAAGTTCCACGGGATCTTAGATGTGGATCCGGCGGGCGCCATAGCTGGCGAGTACGAGACAGGAGGTGCTCTGATGTACGCTATTATCGCAACTGGTGGAAAACAGGTTAAGGTATCGGAAGGCGATGTCATCTTCGTTGAGAAGCTGGACGTAGCTGAGGGTGATGCTTACGAGTTCGATCAGGTTCTGGCTGTAAATGACGGCGAGCTGACCATTGGTGCTCCCACCGTAGCAGGCGCTAAAGTAAAAGCGACTGTTCTGGGACAGACCAAAGGCAAAAAGGTTATCGTTTACAAGTACAAGAGAAAGACCGGCTATCATAAGAAAAACGGTCACAGACAGAACTACACAAAGCTGAAGATCGATGCAATCGTAAAATAATCGAGATTTGATTTTTATCCGACGTTTACCCGAAGGAGGTGACTTTAGATGGCACATAAAAAGGGCGTAGGTTCAACTAAGAACGGAAGAGATTCCGAGTCGAAGCGGTTAGGAGCTAAGAGAGCAGACGGACAGTTTGTTCTGGCTGGTAATATCCTTTACAGACAGCGCGGAACCCATATTCATCCTGGTATGAATGTTGGCCGTGGAAAAGACGACACTCTGTATGCAATGGCTGACGGTGTGGTTCGTTTTGAGAGAAAGGGCAGAGACAAGAAGCAGGTTTCTGTTTACCCCAGAGTTACAGCTGCTGAATAAGTTTGTGATTTAGTGAAAGCCGGCGGGATGCGCCGGCTTTCTTCTGATATCACAGGAAATTTTGGATTTATGCGTAATCCATATACTATTTTGAGGTGATACCATGTTTGCCGATCATGCAAAAATCTTTATCAAGTCCGGCAACGGCGGAGACGGTCATGTCAGCTTCCGCAGAGAATTATTTGTACCGGACGGCGGCCCGGACGGCGGTGACGGCGGACGCGGCGGCGACATTATATTTGAAGTAGACAAAGGCCTGAATACCCTGACGGATTTCCGGCATATCCGGAAATATGTGGCGAAGAACGGGGAAGAGGGCGGAAAACGCCGCTGCCACGGCGCCTCTGCGGAAGATCTGGTCATCAAGGTACCGGAAGGCACCGTGATCAAGGAAGCAGAGAGCGGCAAGGTAATCGCTGATATGTCCGGCGGTAATACCCGGGAAGTGATTCTGAAAGGCGGCCGCGGCGGGCAGGGAAATATGCATTATGCCACTGCCACGATGCAGGCCCCGAAGTATGCCCAGCCCGGAAAGCCGGGAAAGGAACTCTGGGTGACACTGGAGCTGAAGGTCATCGCAGATGTCGGGCTGCTGGGATATCCGAACGTGGGCAAATCCACCTTCCTGTCCCACGTAACCAATGCCCGTCCGAAGATCGCCAATTATCATTTTACTACTTTACAGCCGAATCTGGGTGTCGTGGATCTGGGCGACGGACAGAGCTTTGTGATCGCTGATATTCCCGGACTGATCGAAGGCGCGGCGGAAGGTGTCGGCCTGGGCCACGATTTTCTTCGTCATATCGAGAGAACCCGCATGCTGATCCATCTGGTAGATGCGGCTTCTACCGAGGGCAGAGATCCGGTAGAAGATGTGCGGGCGATCAACCAGGAGTTGGAACATTACGATCCGGAACTCCTGAAGGTTCCCCAGGTCATCGCAGCCAATAAGATCGATGCCATCTGGGATGACAGTTCCGATCCCATCGCCAGACTTCGGGAAGCCTTTGAACCCGAAGGTATGAAGGTATTCCCCATCTCCGCTGTGACGGGCAAAGGACTGAAAGAACTTCTTTCCTATGTGAATCAGGAGCTGAAAAAGATCAACAAAGAACCGGTTATCTTCGAGAGGGAATACATTCCGGAAGAAATCGATGAGAGTCTTCCATATGAAATTTCGAAAAATGAGGACGGAGAGTATGTGGTGGAAGGCCCTGCCATCGAGAAGATGCTGGGCTATACGAACCTGGAATCCGAGAAGGGATTCCTGTTCTTCCAGAAGTTCCTCCGGGAGAGAGGCATCCTGAAAGAACTGACCGATCTGGGCATTCAGGAAGGCGATACCGTTCGCATGTACGGTCTCTCCTTCGATTACTACCCGGAATAAATAACTATCGCGTGAAGATAAAGGATCCGCGAGTCATATATATAAGGAGATTTTATGACCAGTAAACAAAGAAGTTATCTGATCGGGCTTGCCGCGAAACTGGATCCGGTGGTACAGATCGGGAAAGAAGGTATCACACCGGAGATCGTAGTTTCTGCGGATGAAGTCCTTGAGACCCGGGAGCTGATCAAGGTAAATGTACAGAAAAACTGCTTTGACGATCTGAATGAGCTGGCTGCCACGCTGGCAGAACGTACCCGGGCTCAGGTGATCAAAGTGATTGGCCGCAAACTGATCCTTTACCGGGAGTCCAGAACCGCCAAAAACAAGATTGAACTTCCGGCCGCCGGGAGAACGGTATGAAGATAGGCATTCTGGGCGGCACCTTCGATCCCATCCACAAGGCCCACGAGGCTCTGGGGCATGCGGCGTGCCGCGCCTTTGATCTGGATTATGTGATGGTGATGCCCACCGGAAATTCCTATCTGAAAACAGTGAACGGACAGGTAACCAGCGCAAAGCATCGTGAAGCCATGGTACTTCTGTCCATTCAGAATGATCCGGATTTTCGTTATTCTGATCTGGAGATCCGCCGGCCGGGATACACCTACACAGCAGATACGCTGCGGCAGCTGGTCCATATGGAGCCCGAGGCAGAATGGTATTTCATCATCGGTGCGGATTCCCTTCACGGCCTGAAGGACTGGTTCGCACCGGAGGTAGTATGCCATCATGCGGTACTTCTGGTGGCCGGACGAAAAGAGCAGGTGGAGTCCGATGTTCTCACGGAAGATATCCGGTATCTGAAAGACCGTTATGAAGCCCGCATCCATCTTCTGCCCTGGGAGGATAAAGATGTATCCTCCTCGCAGATTCGTCAGGAGATCCGGGAAGGCTGCCTTCCCCATCCCATGCTGGAACCCGCTGTCAGCGAATACATCAAAAATCATGGTCTCTACGGACCGCCCCAGACAGAGAAGCAGATCCTGAAAAGCCTTTCCCGACGCCTGAAGCCCTCCCGTTACCGTCATACCCTGGGTGTGGCGGAAACCGCCGAAAAGATGGCAAGAAAGCTCGGCACCGTCGATCCCGCCAGAGCCCGTCTGGCCGGCATACTCCACGACTGCGGAAAAAATGAAGGCGACGCCCTGTCCCACGGACCCATCGGCGCCGTCATTGCGAGAGAGGAATACGGCATCACCGATCCGGAGATTTTATCTGCGATCCGCTGGCACACCACTGGCCGGCCTGCCATGAGTGAACTGGAAAAGATTATTTTCGTCGCTGATTATATCGAGCCGGGAAGAGACAAGGCACCGAGGCTAAAGACGCTGAGAAAGTTAGCTTTTCAGGATATTGACAAAACAATCTTTTGTATTTTGGAGGATACACTTTCCTATTTAAGGAATTCAGGAGCAGATATTGACGGAAAGTCCCTT
>CAMOYN010000181.1 GCA_946630035.1 uncultured Lachnospiraceae bacterium | reverse complement strand
GCTTGCCAAGTGGGGTTATTTCCTATATAATAGGGCGGATATTAAGGGAACTGAGGAACTGAGGAACCGGGGAGGCCGGTGGCTCGGGGAAGGGATTTATAGTATGGATATTACTCCGGAAGCGCAGCGGAAGAGAATGCTGGAGACGCCGATGCCGCGGCTGATTGCATCGCTGGCGCTGCCCACGACGGCCAGCCAGCTTGTTTCTACTATATATAATACAGCGGATACCTATTTTGTCGCTCAGATCGGCACCAGTGCCGCAGCGGCCGTCGGTGTGGTATTCTCTCTGATGTCTATCATTCAGGCTCTTGGATTTGGCCTTGGCATGGGTTCCAACAGTCTGATCAGCCGGCGCCTGGGAGCCCGGAAAAATGACGAAGCCAACCGGTATGGCAGCTCTGCCTTTGCCGCAGCCCTCCTGGCCGGCTGTATTCTGATGGTGACCGGCCTCATTTTCCTGCATCCCCTCATGATGCTGCTGGGATCGACGGAAACCATGCTGCCTTACTGCGCAGACTACGCCCGGATCATTCTCCTGGGTGCCCCCATCATGTGCTCCGCCTTCGTGCTGAACAACATTCTGCGCTCCGAAGGGGAAGCTTTCTTTGCCATGTGGGGCCTCTGCGCCGGCGGCATCCTGAACGTATTCCTGGATCCTCTGTTCATTTTCGGGCTGAACATGGGCATCGCCGGGGCGGCCCTGGCCACGGTTCTCAGCCAGTGCGTCAGCTTCCTGCTCCTGCTCTCCGTCTTCCTGCGGGGCAAGAGCATCGTCAAGCTCCACCCCCGTTCCGTCAGCCGCAACTTCTCCGACTACCTGCTGATCATCAGCACCGGCGCCCCCACCTTCTTCCGTCAGGGTCTGGCAAGCCTTGCCTCCGCCCTGATCAATGTGAACGCCGCCGTCTACGGAGACGCCGCCGTGGCCGCCGTGACCATCGCCAATAAGATCTACCTGCTGGTTCGGAATATCATCCTCGGCATCGGCCAGGGCTTCCAGCCCGTAGCCGGCTACAACTACGGCGCCGGGAACAAACGCCGCGTGCGGGAGGCCTTCTGGGTCGCCACCTGGATGGGCACCATCATCTGCGTCATCGCCGCCATCCTCCTCTCCGCCAACGCCGGCACTGTCATTGCCTGGTTCAGGAGCGACGACCCCGAAGTCATCCGCATCGGAACCGTAGCCCTGTACTTCGCCTGCGCCGTAATGCCCCTGATGGCCTACTCCACCTACGTCAACCAGATCTACCAGTGCCTCGGCTTCCGCATCCCCGCCACCGTACTGGCCAGCTGCCGCCAGGGCATCTGCTTCCTGCCCCTGGCCTTCCTGCTCCCCCGTCTCCTCCACCTGACCGGGGTCCAGATGCTCCAGCCCGGCGCCGATCTGCTGACCTTCGCCATCGCCCTCCCGATGCAGATCCACTTCTTCCGCAAAGAACTCACCTCATGAGTCAGAAGGGACGGTTCTTTTTGACTCATTGCACACAAAGAGACAGGGGACGGACGTGTGTCTCCGCCCAAAGAGACAGGGGACAGACCCCTGTCTCCGTCCAAGGAGACACACGTCCGTCCCCTGTCTCCTTCCTTTTAATCTCTGACGTTCCTGACGGGAGGTTTATGTATGAGCGATAATGCAAAAAGGTGTGCTGACTGTGGGGTTGTCAACTGTCGTAAAATGGACCGGACCTTTCCGGATTTTTGCCTGACAGAATCTCTTCCGGAGAAAACCAGGGAGGCCGTGCTGAAAGAATACGCCCAGCCGGAGAATCAAAAACTGGCGATCGCCGCTGCTGAGGTTGAGGCGGAGTTTTACGGAAAGATCACCCGTGTCGAAGAGATCATGGAATTTGCGAAAAAGATCGGGGCCAGGAAGCTTGGCATTGCCAACTGTGTCGGCCTCGCCGCCGAGGCCCGGATAGCCGCCCGGATCTTCCGCTGTCATGGTTTCGAAGTATTCGGTATCGCATGCAAATGCGGCACCACCCCCAAGACTGAGATCGGCATCCCCGCACACTGCGAATACGTCGGAGTCAACATGTGCAATCCGATCCTTCAGGCCAGACTTCTGAACGAAAAAAAGACCGACCTCAATATCGTGATCGGTCTCTGTGTCGGACATGACAGTCTATTCTACCAATATTCGGAAGCGCCGGTTACGACACTGGTCACAAAAGACCGCGTCCTGGCCCACTATCCCGTCGCCGCCCTCTATCAGGCAGACAAATATTACCGTCGCCTTTTGGAATAACCTCCACATTACAGAGGGACGGTCCCTCTGTCAGGTTTTAAGGAATTCGCCGAATTCCTCCACGGTTTTGAAGTAATAGTCGCAGTTTTTTCTCATGAACTTTTCTATCTCAGGGACGTTGCTGGCCCAGCCCGAAGCCGCGAAGGGAACCCCGGCGGCCCGGGCCATGTCATAACCGGGCTTCAGGTCGTCCAGCACGAGAAGATCGGAAGGAGACAGGTCAAAGGTCCTCATGATCTCGTGCAGGGCGTAGGGATCCGGTTTTCTGAGGGATGGCTCCAGATCCCACCCGAAAATCAGATCCGGCTCAGGCAGTTCGTTATGATCGTAATCCCGTTTTACATAATGACTGAAGGAGTGGGAGGCCACACAGATCAGGCCGCCCTTTTCCTTGTGCTCCCAAAGGATCTCCCGCATCCCGGGATAAGCCAGCGGAATATGCTCGTTCACAAATTCCTTCCAGAAGGCCTCCTCCTGCGTCATCTCCTCCGGAGACAGGTGACAGATATCCCGGAAGAATCCGATGACCCCCGGATCAAAGTTGTACAGGAAGTACTCATCCAGGGTGAAGTGCAGGTTCTCCGGATGGGTCATTTTCATATATTCCCGGAATGCCGGGTAGTGAATGGTGGCGGTGCTGTTCACGACCGTGTCGTCATGATCCAGCACCAGACATCTGTATTTCATGTTCTTTCACTCCTATAATGAGTCAGAAGGGACGGTTCTTTTTGACTCGTTGCATGCAATGAGTCAAAAAGAACCGTCCCTTCTGACTCATTGGGGTCTATGCCATGGCGGACAGGTAGATGTGGTGGTCGTCGTAGGAATACAGCAGGAAGACCCGGATGCGGACGGTGACACGCTCTCCGCTGCTCCTGGTAAATACAATCGTCCCTTCGCTGCCTCCCAGGGGATGGGAGTCGGCCTGTTTCATTAAGGCCCTGAATTTCTGAAGTTCTGCTTCCTCGATGTGTTCTTCGAACCGGCTCATCTCTTCTTCGTTCGGGCGGATGCCGGTGATGGAAGAGAAGAGCTCGTTGATCTGAACGATGGAGATCTTTCCGTTCTGTTCCTTGTAGACGGCGGCGGCGCGGATGATATTGTTCAGGAGGGTTTCGGAGACCAGGCCTTCACGGATCATTTCGCGGAAGCGCAGCTGGCTGGCGGCGCGGATCCGGTTTCTCCGGTATCCTTCCGCGATGCTTTCGGGATTCCGGATCAGTTCAAAGAAGCTTTCCTTCGGCATGGGTTTGTAGAAATAATACCCCTGGGCAAAAGTGTCTCCCAGTGCGATCAGGCTCTCCTTCTGTTTTTCGGTCTCGACGCCCTCGGTCACCACGCTCATACCGATCATGTGAGCCATGGAAATAACCGACTCGACAATACTGATGGCGCGGTTATCCTGCTTATCCTTCGACATGAACTGCACATCGGTTTTCAGGACGTCCAGATCCATGGTGTGAAGCATACTCAGCGAACTAGATCCGCTGCCGAAATCATCCATCAGGATATGGAACCCTGCCTCGTGCAGTTTCCGGATGGCCTCCAGAATCATATCCGTATTGTCGGTGAAGGCACTCTCGGTGATTTCAATACCGATCAGGCCCGGATCCAGGTGATAGGTTTTTACAAGATCAATAAAATGGTCCGCGATATCACCGAAATAGAAATCCACCCGGGAGACATTCACCGATATCGGCACCAGCTGGATCCCACGGTCCATCATTTCACGCTGCCACCTTACCACGCTTTCCCACACAAAGGTGTCCACCGCGTAGATATATCCGGTTTTCTCAAGAATGGGAACAAACCGTCCCGGGGGAATGAGTTCTCCGTTATGGAACCAGCGGACAAGGGCCTCCCCGCCGATGATCTTCCCGGTCTTATCATTTACCTGCGGCTGTATGTAGAACAGGAATTCTCCCGTCTCCAGTCCCTTCCGGACATCCATCAGAAGCAGCTTGTCCTCTTTCTGGTGGCTGTGCATTTCCGCCGTATAGAAACGGAAATGTTTCAGATAGTCGCCCTTTATCTCCGCCAGGGCGCTCAGCGCCCGGTCATACAGACTGATCACTGTTTCACGGCGGTCACTGGAAAGATACACCCCCATGGCCGGCGAAAAGCCATCCGGGAACTTCAGGCTTTCATACATTTTTTCAATGAAAGGCACCAGTTCCGCCGCCTCTTTGCATTTGGTCGGAATGAGCAGGCAGAAATTATCCCCTCCGATATAGCCGCAGATTCCCTTGTTGGCCGCCGCGTGTTCCCGCAGAATGGCCCCGATATTTTCCAGGAAGACATTGCCCGCCTTCCGTCCGAAAATGTCATTGTACAGATTAAAGTAATTAATATCGGTAACCACCGAGAGAATCGACTCCTCGAAATTCGCTGCCAGGAACAGATCCGCCAGCCGGAAGAACTCATCCCCCCTGGGCAGACTGATATTCGCCTTGGGATAGCCGTCCTCGTCCGAGACACCGTCCTGCTTCCCGGGATCCCGGTGGGTCAGCAGTTTCCGCTTCTCTTCCTCCGTCTCCTGCTGCACCGAATGGATCATCTCCTCCAGCGAATCGCAGACCACGGCCACCCACTGCTCCGAAACCGCCGCCATCAGATTATATTTATGGAAAAGCCCCCGGATACTCCTCATATCCTGCTCAAAAATACTCTTCTCAATCCCGCTTTCCAGAATATTCAAGACTCGCTTGCGAGTCTTGCGCGCCGTGTGCGGGGTGCCGTATGGCACC
>CAMOYN010000180.1 GCA_946630035.1 uncultured Lachnospiraceae bacterium | reverse complement strand
ATTGCACACAAGGAGACAGGGGACAGACGAAGGAGACAGGGGACGGACGTCCGTCCCCTGTCTCTTTTACAATTGTATGCAATGAGTCAAAAAGAACCGTCCCTTCTGACTCATTTCTTGAGGGTCTTTTTCTTCAGTGTGGACCATTCGGAATAATAATTTACGCCATCCACGGCTTTATAGGTGCGGATGCGGTAATAGTAGGGTGTCAGTATTCTCACCTTCGGAATGGTCACGGAGGTGGGTTTGTAGCCTTTGATTCTCACGGTCTTGACGCCGGAGGAGAAGTCTTTCTTCGGGCTGTAGGAGAGCTGATATCCGGTGATTTTGGTGACGGACATCTTCTTGGGCTGCTGTTTCCACTCAATCGTGATCTGTTTTATTCCGTTCTTTACCTTGGTGATCACAGTGCCTTCCGGCAGGATCTTAAATGTCTTAGCGATCTTTCCGGTGTAGTTGCCCTGGCCGGTGATCAGAATACTGGCCAGGCCAACATTCTTGTTATTGCTGTAGGTGAGGGAATAATCCTCGCCGGGAGTCAATATTGTTTTGCCGATCCGGAGAGTCGGTTTTAATTTGATGGCTCTTCCCGTCCAGGTTACAGGACTCAGGCCGCTCACTGTCGCTTTGGCGATCGCGGCGCGTTTGATCTTAAATGTCTTCTGGATTCTTCCGACATAGCCGCCTTTCCCGAGAATTAGCATATAGGCGGTTCCTACCTCTACATTTTCATTGTACTCAATCGTATAGTCGGTATCTTTTTTCAGTTTCGTTCCATCCAGTGTGACAACCGGCTTCTGTGTTATCTCTTTCCCGGTATATTCCTTGTCCACGATGCCGGTGACGGTGGCCCCTGACAGATCCTTCGCATCCCCTTTGTCTTTCTGGAAGCAGACATCGACGACCACATCACCGGTTTCATCCCACATCTTGAAGGTACCGGTCTTGGTAATATCTTTGCCCATGGTTGTTCCGCTTCCCCATTCGATGCCCTGTACGAAAAAGCCTTCCGCCGGAGTGGCTGTGATATGAACTTCTTCTCCGGGGACCGCTTCGGTCTTGTCGGCTTTCGCCGTGCCTCCTTCTTCCTCGATGTATATTCCATTCGCATCAAAGGAACTGCAGACAACATTGATTTTCCGGGGTTCCGTGGCAAGACGATCCCGGACCACCGCTTTTACCCAGAGGGTCTCATCCCGGTCCCACATCACAAATTCTTTTTGTTCGGTTATGTCTGTACCGGCGGCCCGGGCAACCTGCTCCTCGGTTCCGCAGACCAGTTTCTGGAGGAAAAAGCCATTCCACAGACGGACATCCACCTTGATTGTCTCGCCGGGCATGGCCTTTGCGTCATCAAGATCAATGCTAAGTATAGCGCCATGGCCCCAGAATTCGGTGTCTCCTTCCTCATAATCTGTGTCCTGTTCGTATAAACTTCCATCCTTGGAGTGCAGTGCTTCCACCACCAGTATGATGTCGTTCGGTTCCTCCAGGATCGTTGCCCGTGCACTCGAGGGCTGGAGCAAAATCCATACCCCGAGGAGCAGCATCAGTGTATACGCGAACAGTTTACACCTTTTTATACTTACACTTCTCATAATCTTCTCCTTCCTGTGGAACAAGGGGAGGGTTCCATTTTGGGTTACTTCTTGAGTTCTTTTTTCTTTAATCCGGACCACGCGGAGTAGTAATTTACACCATCCACGGTCTTGTAGGTACGGATACGGAAATAGTATACCTGATTTTTCAGAGTCTTCATGGTCAGTGAAGTGGGTTTGTAGCCTTTGATTCTCACGGTTTTAACATCTTTGGAGAAATCTTTTTCTCGGCTGCAGGAGAGCTGATATCCGGTGATTCTGGTTTCCGACATCTTCCTGGACTGCTGTTTCCATTGAACCGTGAGCTGCTTTACTCTCCCCTTTATGCTGGTGATTACGGTTCCCTGAGGCAGGATCTTAAAATACTTCTTAAGCTTGCCGGTGTAGTTGCCTGTGCCGGTGATCAGGATTTCTGCCCGCCCTACATTCTTATTATTGCTATAGGAGAGGGAATAATCGGTTATGGGATTCAGAGTCTGGTTTGCCAGCTGGATGACCAGCTTCTTCCTGATCGCTTTTCCGGTCCAGGCAGAGCTTGACAGACCGGTTACCGTCGCCTTTTTGATCGAGGCCGGTTTGATCTTAAATGTCTTCTGGATTTTTCCGACATAGCCGCCCTTTCCGAGAATAAGCATACGGGCGGTACCTGCGTAGATGTTATTGGAATAGGAAATCGTATAGTCGGTATCTTTTTTCAGCTTCGTTCCATCCAGTGTGACAACCGGATTCTGCGTGATCTCTTTCCCGGTATATACCTTGTCCACGATGCCGGTGACGGCAGCAGAGGAGAGATCCCTGGCATCTCCTTTGTCTTTCTCGAAGAGCACATCGACGACCACGTCTGCGTAGTCGTCCCACATTTTAAAGGTGCCTGTTTTGGTAATATTTTCGCCGATTTCTGCGCCGGTACCCCATAGGATGCGCTGCAGAACAAAACCCTTGGCCGGGGTAGCCGTGATATGTACTTCTTCCCCTACGACAGCCTCCTGTTTATCGGCTTCCGCGATCCCTCCTTCTTCCTCGAGATGTACCCCATTGGCGTCAAAGGTACTGCACACGACCGTAATTTTTCTGGGTTCAGTGGGAAGACGGTCCCGAACCACGGCCTTGATCCAGACCTTTTCATCCTGATCCCACATCACAAATTTTTTCTGATCCATTATGTCGGTACCGGCTCCCCGGGCAATATCGTCACCACTGCCCCATACCAGTTTCTGAAGAGTATAACCATTCCGCACTCTGAGCGTTACCTGGACCGTTTCGCCGGGCATTGCCTGTGCCTCATAATTAGAAATGGACAGAGTGGCACCTTCTCCCCGGTATTCGTGATTCCCTTCCCTGTAATTCAAATCTTCCCCATATAAGCTTCCATCCTCGGCATGAATCGTCTCGACCACCAGCACGATATCAATGGGTTCCTCCGGGGTCTTTGCCCATGCACCCGAGGGACGGAGCAGGATCAGCATACCTGCTGCCAGCATCAGTGCACAAGTAAAAATACGATTCATTAAACTACGTTGTTTCATGACTTCCTCCTCCCACTGGAATCATTCCGGTTTCCATCGTGAGAGAGTTTCGCCGGAATGAAACGCTGCTTTGCTCATTTAGATATTTTTTTCTGAAATGCGTTGGTGTGGACATAGGCCAGGTAAGTCTCCATCTTATGGGCGGCCAGCAATGCGTCCGTGCTGGTGGCATCGATGACCTCACCTGCTTCCTGCCGGATCAGAAGTTTATTCAGATCGGCGACCCGTTTCGAGAGGATACCCAGTTTGATCATGAATGTTCCACCTTTCAGAACATCCCCTTTTCCGCCTCGTACCAGAACTGCCAGGCCTTTCTGGCAATACTGGGCCGGGGAGTATTTATCTCCGATATTCTTGGCGTAATAGCTCCCTTTGCTTTTTCCAACTTTTACGAATTGATTGATCAGTTTTTTCCTCTGAGATGCTTTCGTGCCGGTGTATTTGACACCCCGGTATTTCTTGTATAAGGTTCGGATCTCTTCATTTACGTCAAAGGTGATGGTGCGTCCGTTTTTCCGGTAGTCCCAGGATGCCGGCGGCACAAAGGGGACAAAATCCCCGTTGTTCACCACATTGACAATGTTCTTATACTGTGGATTGGTATAGATGATATCCGCTACGTTCGGAGTGGCAAAGCCGTAGGCAAACACGTTCTCCGGTCCGTAGTTGGAAGACAGTTCCTCTGCCACGAGATTGGTAATGGCGGCGCCCCGGCTGTGGCCTGTGATCCAGAATTTTACGTTGTAGGTATCCAGGACACTTCCATAGCGAAGCCGCAGCATGTTCATCACTTCCTGAGCTGCCGTGTAGAAACCCTCATGGTAACCACTGTTCTGGCCGATTTCGAAGTTGCTGATCCATTCATTTTTGCCGGTAGTATACCCATTGATGACCAGCGCAATCAGGGTTTTGCCGCCGCCGATGGACTTTTTCCCCGTGTAAATGGTACAGTGATGGTTGCATTTTCCTGTGGAATGGCTCTTGCATTTCTCACCGGGGTTTAATGAATACTGGCCGGAAAATATTTTCTTGCTGCCGGTAAAACCGCAGTTATTCAGGAAAGTCACCGCCTGATTACTCGGCGCATAGGTCGTCGCGGCTGCCACCGCCGAAACCTCGGCGCGTGCATACTGGCTGGAGCCCTGCGCATCAAAGTAGCGGTTGCTGTATTTCACGGTATAAGTCTTTTTCTTGTCATTGATGATCGCTTTGATCTTCTTTACCTGCTTCGGAGCTTTTGCATTTTCCCACTCGCAGACATAATAACCGCCTACCACATAGTCATCATTGGTGTAGTCATTCCACCCGGAAGTTCCCCAGAAGCCGCCATACTTTTCTTCCCCGCCATAGCTATAATCCGGCTGACCTTCCTGCCAGTTTATATAGGCCAGTGCCTCGCCGGTCACCCATTTCCATCTCGGAGCTTCCGAAGAACCCGCATTATACAGTCCGATCCAGGCACAGTCCGAACCAGCCTCCTGCACCAGCTGAAATGCCAGCTCATTCTCCTCCTTAGAAGAAAATGTCACCAGATGCCCGCCCATGGACTGGCACAGCTTCTTCGCCTGCGTCCAGGTAGCACCGTCATTAAAAACGCAGTAGCAGTTTCCGTTAAACTCCGTCGCTTCATCCGGGATATATGTCGCAGCCTCTACACCCATGGCCGTCAGCACACTGCACATCATGGCGAACAGCAGAACGCCCAGAGCATGCCACCTTCTTCTCCTCATAGTTCTGGTACCTCCTCCTCGTCAGAATC
Source organism: uncultured Lachnospiraceae bacterium (assembly GCA_946630035.1). GTDB lineage: Bacteria > Bacillota > Clostridia > Lachnospirales > Lachnospiraceae > UBA3305. Next base: position 127 of record CAMOYN010000180.1, on the reverse strand, counting down.
TGTCCGATTCATCATAAGATACTTACAATTATACAAATTAATTGAAAACCAGTCAATAGATATGAGTCAAAAGGATGGAGTAAAGATATCGTCAGTTGGCAGGGCTGAGAAGTGCTCTTGGATACGA
>CAMOYN010000179.1 GCA_946630035.1 uncultured Lachnospiraceae bacterium | reverse complement strand
CATAGACGCGGGTGAAACCACGCTCCATAGCGGTCTTGTAAACACCCGCCAGGCTAGAGTTGATGACGGCGGTGGGGCCGCCGGACTGTCCTACGATAACATTGCCTTTCATATTCTATGTTTCTCCTTTACTGGTAGAATTATCGAACTATATTTTAGCACAAAAGGTCGGCAATGTACAGAAAAAATATCATAATTATATTGCGTGATTTTTCACAAATATAAGGACAAAAAGAGCATCCCGCCGCAGCGAAATGCTCTTTCCGTATATATTGGTATTAATATACCTTAGGATAATTGTAAAGAATGTTCCGGTATTACAGAAGCAGTCCTCCGATGGAGGCGAACAGCGGAGCAAATACCAGAGATACGACGGTCATCAGCTTGATCAGGATGTTGATGGAAGGACCGGAGGTATCTTTGAAGGGATCGCCTACGGTATCACCAACGACAGCGGCCTTGTGGGCTTCGCTGCCTTTTCCGCCATGATGGCCTTCCTCGATATATTTCTTGGCATTGTCCCAGGCACCGCCGGCATTGCTCATGAAGATAGCCATCATGACACCGGTCACCAGAGCACCGGCCAGAAGTCCGCCCAGAGCGGCCGGCCCAAGAAGAACGCCGACAACGACGGGAACGACAACGGCCATGATACCGGGAACCATCATCTCGTGCAGAGCTGCCTGAGTGGAGATGGATACGCAGGTGCTGTAATCCGGTTTTGCCTTACCTTCCATGATGCCGGGGATGGTGCGGAACTGACGGCGCACTTCCTCGATCATCTTGTAGGCTGCCTTGGATACGGATTCCATGGTCATGGCGGAGAATACGAAGGGCAGCATACCGCCGATCAGAAGTCCGATGGTGACATTGGAATCCAGGATGTTGATGTTCTGAAGACCTACCGCCTGTGCGTAGGATACGAACAGAGCCAGTGCTGTCAGAGCCGCGGAGCCGATTGCGAAGCCTTTGCCCATGGCGGCGGTGGTGTTGCCGACAGCATCCAGTTTATCGGTGATATCACGGACGGATTCGTCCAGACCGGCCATCTCGGAGATACCGCCGGCGTTATCTGCGATGGGACCATAGGCATCAACCGCCACGGTGATACCGGTGGTGGAAAGCATACCTACGGCTGCGAGGGCGATACCATAAAGACCAGCGGTCTTGTAGGAAAGGAAAATGCCCAGGCAGATCAGCAGCAGCGGAACACAGGTGGACATCATACCAACCGCCAGACCGGAGATGATGGTGGTGGCGGAACCGGTCTCTGACTGCTCCGCAATCTTTTTGACGGAGTTGTAATCGCCGGAAGTGTAGATCTCGGTGATCTTTCCGATCACCAGACCAACCACCAGACCGGAGATGATGGCGATCGCTTCATTGAACCGCCCGAAGAACTGCTGGCTCAGAACGATGGAACAGATCAGTACAACCACCGCGGAGGCATAGGAACCAAGGCTCAGAGCTTTCTGAGGATTGGCATTCTCACCGCCGCGTACGAAGAAGGTACCGATGATAGAGGCAACAATACCGATGGCTGCCAGTACCAGGGGGAAGATGGCTCCCTGCGCCTGATAAGCAACCACACCGAGGGTCAGAGCGGATACCAGAGCACCGACATAGGACTCGAACAGGTCTGCGCCCATACCGGCTACGTCGCCGACGTTATCACCTACGTTATCAGCGATAACGGCAGGGTTCCGGGGATCGTCTTCGGGAATACCGGCTTCTACCTTACCCACCAGGTCTGCGCCGACATCGGCGGCTTTGGTATAGATACCGCCGCCCACACGGGCAAACAGTGCGATGGAAGAGGCGCCCAGCGAGAAACCGGAGAGGATCTCAAAATCACCGGTGACAATGTAAATCAGGCTGCAGCCCAGGAGACCCAGACCGACGACGCACATACCCATGACAGAGCCTCCGGCGAAGGCTACGGTCAGTGCCTTGTTCATGCCGCTTTCTTTGGCTGCATTGGAGGTACGTACATTTGCTTTTACTGCCACGGTCATGCCGGCATAACCGGCGGCAACCGAGAAGCAGGCACCGATGACAAAGCAGACGGCGGTGCGCCAGCTTACGCCAAATCCGATCAGAACAAACAGTACCACGATGAAGATGACCAGAATCCGGTATTCAGCGAACAGGAACGCATGAGCGCCCTCACTGATGGCCGAAGCGATCTCTTTCATCCGGTCGGTTCCTTCCGACTGACGGGATACAAAATTTGCCTTATAAAGGGCAAACAGCAGTGCCAGCACCGCGCATATAGGTGCCGCGTAGACGAAACTATCCATGTTACTCAGTCCCTTCCTCGTTGTTATTTGCGAAAAATCCGGCGATTTTGGTGATATGCCGGAACTTCGCAGACAGTATGGTGCTTCGCATGCTAATAGATTACAACAGTTTTTTTGTTTTTACAAGAGAGAAATGGTAAAAATATTAAAATAAGAGAAAATATTCATAAAAAAGGGGACGAAATACCTTTTCGAAATATTTTCGGAATCTCACCATAATCTCCTCAGCATTTTCATCAGAATGTCACCGTCTGTCTCTGTTCGAACATTCGTGCGGTCTGACTTGACACAGACCGTTTATTCTGTATAATAGGAAGGTACGGAACAGGAGGTGCGATATTGGCACAGACAAAGAAAAAAACAACGACGAAGAGCAGAAGCAGCAGCGCGAAAAAGCCGGCCGCGAAGAAGAGTACGGCAAAAAAGCCTGCGGCACGCAGCGGCGCAAAAAGCACGGGAACTTCTGTTAAAAATAGATCCACGGGAACGGCAAAATCCGGCAGAGCGGGAAGAGGCTCGGAGTGGGTGGACGTACCTTCCTGGGTAAATGAGGAGAAGGGAACGGGTTCTTCCCCGACGGATAACGGAATCTGGGACGAGATTCTGCTGCTGATGGTTTTTGCGGCGGCCCTCCTGCTGTTTCTGGGCAACCTGAATCTGGCCGGCAGTCTGGGGCGGCTGCTTCGTGAGTACCAGCTGGGTCTTCTGGGAACTCTGGGATACGCATTCCCGTTCTATCTCGTTTGGATCGGCTGTTTTGTGTACATGAATGTAAAGAATCATCCGGGCAATACGCTGCTGAAACTGGCAGCGTCTTTTGTCACGCTGACATCTGCCTGCGGGCTGGCGGAGCTGGTGGGCGGACGGCAGATGGGTGGGTATCTCTCCCTGGCCCAGTGTTTTGCCCTCTCTTCCGACGGCCTGAACGGTGGCTGGTTCGGAGGGCTGTACTATCTGGGACTCTATCCGGTGTTCGGTGTGCTCGGAACCTATGTCATCCTGATACTGATTCTGGTGATCGGATTTGTGGTCACCACCGGAAAGTCACTGATCCTGCCGGTGAGTCAGCAGGGAAAACGGGTGATGGATTCTGCCAGAGAACATGGGGAGATCCGCCGGGAAGAGAGCAAACTCCGCCGGGAGGAGGCGCGCCTGCGCCGGGAGGAGGAGAAGCTCCTCCGAGAGGAGAGAGCGCTGGAGCAGGAGGCCAGACGCCGCAGCCTGGATGTGAGACGTACCGAGCTGGTGGCCCGGAGTCTGCGATTCGGCGAGGAGACCTTGATCGATTCGGATTCTTCCATGGAAGCAGAGGAAGATACTACCTATATTAATATGAATGAACCCGGAGAGACGACATCCGGGAAGAAGATGACAGCCGAGGAGATCGAGGCGATGGATATCACCCGCCCCACCTCACGGAGGCGGCGGGACTATATGCCCCGGAAGGATAAGAGGACGCTGGCGGAGCTGGATGCCCTGGATGAGGGAGGAATCCCGAAGGAGCCCCAGACACCTCCCGTGGCGGATTCGCCGGAGGAGATCATTTCCCTGGAAGAAGAGTTCGGACAGGATACGCCGGCGGCCACGGTTTCCCGTCCCGAGCCGGTGATTCATCTCCACACGGATGTGAAGAGGGCCGAGTACGACACACCGGAGGACGCCGGATCCCAGAATTCCGTCGATCCTTTCATGGCAGGCGCCGAGGAGAACTGGCAGAGTCCGGAAGACGAAGGGATGGCAGGCGCCGGGGAGAGCTGGGAGAGTCCGGCGGACGAAGGAATGGCAGGCGCCGGCGAGAGCTGGCAGAGTCCGGAGGAGGATATCCGTACAAATCGGGAGAATACCCGGCAGAGCTTTGCGGAGGGGAACCCTCCGACTCCGGTGGATAGTGTAAACGAGGAGACCGACGACGGCATGTCGGCCTACGACGAGTTCCCGAAGGATGCGGTTCCTTCCCCCTGGGAGCTGGAGATGCTCCAGGAGGAGCAGAACACAGCCGGAGGGAAAAAGCCAGGCACTCCGAAGGGGGCCGACCGGGCCGGAAGCGGTACAGGCAGTGAGAGTATCTGGCGGCAGGGAGATGCCAAGGAACAGAGTTCCGGAGCGACCTTTACCAAGGCAGCTCCCATCACCGTGGAGACCGCCCCGGAACCCATCGAATATCATCTTCCTTCCGTGGATCTTCTGGAACGGGGGAAGAGTTCTTCCACGGCTTCGGTGGAGAAACTGCGTCAGACAGCGGCGAAGCTGCAGCAGACGCTGGAGAATTTCGGCGTCCGGGTCACCGTGACCGATATCAGCTGCGGCCCCTCCGTCACCCGCTATGAGCTTCATCCGGATCAGGGCGTGAAGGTCAGCCGGATCGTTTCCCTCCAGGATGATATCAAACTGAACCTGGCGGTGGCGGACATCCGGATCGAGGCCCCGATCCCCGGAAAGGCCGCGGTGGGAATTGAAGTGCCCAATGAGATCAGTGAAACCGTGTATCTGTCGGATGTGCTGGATTCCGGTGATTTTAAGAAAGCTTCCTCCAAGATCTCCTTCGCGGTAGGAAAGGGCATCAGCGGCGATGTGGTAGTCACGGATCTTGCCCGTATGCCCCATCTTCTGATTGCCGGTGCCACGGGTTCCGGTAAATCCGTATGTATCAATACGATTATCATGAGCATTCTCTTCAAGGCAAAGCCGGAAGAAGTGCGGATGATCATGATCGACC
>CAMOYN010000178.1 GCA_946630035.1 uncultured Lachnospiraceae bacterium | reverse complement strand
CCTCTGCCCAGATCAGTGACCAGGGCGGAAGCCGGAGGCGCCGCCGGGAGGCTCGTCCACCTCGGAGGTATCGCTCATTTCGTAGTGGCCGGTGTGGAGCCTTCCCTGGACTACTTTGAAGCGGCGGAACGGGAGATTTTTGCACCCATGAAGGACCTGGATGCCTATGGGGTGATGTTCTGGGATAAAAAATCCCGGAAGCTGACACCCCTGGTCAAGGTTCCTTCCGCCAATTCCCTCTACTGGGAGGGCAGCTGCGGCAGCGGAAGTCTGGCCACGGTGATCGCCCTGACCGAGGGAGAACCGGATGGCCTGTATGCCATGGATCTGGTACAGCCTGCCGGCTGTGTTCTGGCTGAGGTGCAGCGGGAGAGCGGAAAGGTGACGGCGGCCTGGATCGGCGGCGTTGTAACCGTGGATCCGCCGGTGGAGTTAGATATTTAAAATATACATAATATAATACGGAAAATGTCAGAAGAAACCTTATAAAATTCGTTGCATTTTCCCTGTCAGATGACTATAATAAAGGATGGCGACTGACGGTATTCTAATAAGTTGGGATGCCATCAAAAGTTGGAACTGTATGGGAATATATGGTATCAGTTCCGAAGATAACAGCGAGGAGGATATCTCATGGAAGTAACAAGTACGGCGATGGCCGGAACACTGGAATCCAGTGATTGCCAGGTTACCGTTGAGCCCGGCACCGGGATCGATCTGAGCATCGAGAGCAGTGTCATCAATCAGTACGGCAAGGCAATCAAGAAGACCATCCTGGAGACCCTGGAGCGTCTGGAAGTAAAAGATGCAAAGGTTACGGTTGTGGACAAAGGCGCCCTGGACTGCACTCTGAAGGCAAGAGTGGAAGGTGCCGTTTTCCGTGCATCCGGATATACTGAGGATGCGATCTGTGCCGGCAAGAAATTACCGTGGGGAGGTGCCATTCAGTAATGAATCCGAATTTAAACAGATTAAGAAGAAGTATGATGTTTCTGAATGCTCAGAAACCCAGTCTGATCAAGGACCCTTATATCTACAAACCCGATTCCATCATGCTGGACCTGGAAGATGCAGTAGCTGAGAATCAGAAGGATGCAGCCAGATACTCTCTGTATCATGCTCTGAAAGAGATCGATTATCGCGGAGTTGAGAGAGTTGTCCGTATCAACGGTCTGGAAACCGCTCACTGGAAAGAGGACGTTCGTGTCTGCGTAGCAGGCCGCTGCGATTCCATCCGTATCTCCAAGACCGAGTCCGCTGCCGACGTTCTGGCCGTTCAGGCTGAGATGGAAAAAGCCGAGGAAGAGTTCGGCGTTGAGAAGGGTTCCATTCTGCTGATGGCAGCCCTGGAGTCCACCAAGGGTATTCTGAATGCTTATGAGATCTGCACCGCTTCTCCCCTGCTGTTCGGTGTTGCTCTGTCCGGTGGTGACTATACTAAGGATCTGCAGACCAAGATTACCGGTACCGGCGTAGAGCTGGCAGGTGCCCGTCAGAGCATGATCATCGCTGCCCGTGCCGCCGGCAAGCAGTGCTTCGATACCGTCTTCACGAACCTGGACGATATGGAAGGCTTCCGCAAAGAAGTTGAGATGATCAAGGCCATGGGTTATGACGGCAAGTCCATCGTTAACCCCAGACAGATCGCGGTTACCCACGAGGTCTTCACTCCTTCTCAGAAAGAGATCATTTTCGCAGAAAAGGTTGTGAAGGAAGTAGACGAGAAGAAAGCCAAAGGCATCGGCGTATTCACCGTAGACGGAAAGATGATCGATATCGCATTCTATCCGGGCGCAGTGAGAACCATCAACATGGCCAAGGCCGCAGGCGTATACGAGGGGGATCTGTAAGATGATTAATGCAGTAGGAAGAGATATTCCGCAGGAAATTATTGACGCTACCGGTATGAAGCCCTTCGCAGGCGCTTTTGCCCGGCACAATGAAACTTATACCAAGGCTGCACCTACCGTGCGTGCCATCATCGATCCCAGAGAGGATAAGATGGTTGGTTCCATCGCCGAAGTACTGAAAAAGTGCGGCATCAAAGACGGCATGACCCTTTCCTTCCACCATCACTTCCGTGAGGGTGACTATGTTGTAAACATGGTTATGGAAGAGGTTCATAAGATGGGCATCAAGGACATCACCATCTGTGCCAGCTCCCTGGGTAAAGCTCACAATCCGCTGCTGCCCATGATCGAGGACGGCACCATCACCAACATCCAGTCCTCTGGTGTTCGTGGTAAGATCGGTGAGGCTATCTCCACCGGCAAACTGAAGGGTCTCGCTATCATGCGTTCCCACGGCGGCCGTGTACGTGCCATCGAGTCCGGTGATGTTCATATCGACATCGCTTTCATCGGCGCTCCTACCTGCGACAAGTACGGCAACATGAGAGCCAACGGCGGAAAGTCCGACTGCGGCGTTCTGTCCTATGCTTATGTAGATGCTCAGTATGCCGATAAGGTTGTTGCGATCACCGATACCCTGGTTCCTTATCCGAACCTGCCCGCTTCCATCTCCCAGGTCAATGTTGACTATGTAGTAGAGGTAGATGAGATCGGTAACCCCGCTAAGATCGCTACCGGTGCTGCCAAGCCCACCACCGATGTTCGTAAGATCATGATGGCTGACTACTGCACCCAGTTCGTTATCAACACCCCTTACTTCAAAGATGGTTTCTCCTATCAGACCGGTGTTGGCGGCGCTTCCATCGCGTCCACCATTTCCCTGGGCAAGATCATGAAGGAGAGAGGCATCAAGATGGGTCTGGCTCTCGGCGGTATCGCAGGTCCTATGTGCAAACTGCTGGAGGAAGGTCTGATCGAGAAGATCGTGGATACCCAGGATTTCGACCTGACCGCCATCCAGTCCGTAGCGACCAACCCGAACCACTTCGAGATCACCGGTTCCGAGTATGCGAACCCGATGAACAAGGGTGCTTATGTTAACCAGCTGGATTTCGTTATCCTGGCTTCCCTGGAAGTTGACGTAAACTTCAACTGCAACGTAGTGGTAGGCTCCGATGGTATGATCACCGGTGCTCAGGGTGGACATCCGGATACCGCAGCCGGCGCAAAGTGCACCATCGTTATCGCTCCTCTGCTGCAGGGTCGTATCCCGGCTATCTGTGACGAGTGCACCGCCATCACCACTCCCGGTGAGACCGTTGACGTTGTTATCACCGACTATGGTATCGCCATCAACCCTCGCCGTCAGGATCTGATCGAGTGCATGAAGGGCACCAAGCTGCCGATCTGCACCATCGAAGAGCTGCGTGACAAGGCTTACGCTATCGTTGGCAAACCTGAACCGGTTAAGTTCGGCGACAGAGTTGTCGGCGTTATCGAGAGCCGCGACGGCACCATCATCGATGTGGTACGTCAGATCAAAGATTACGAGTGGGATGACTGATCCTTCCATGAGATAAATCTTATATAAGAGAATAAGAGTCCGGGCCGCTGCGGCGGTCCGGACTTTTTATGTTCAGGCGTATCTGCTGTTATATAATCTGCCACCTAAAGCGGCTTACGAAGTTCGTGTTTTTTGACATGGGAGCTTCACAAGTGATATTATTGGCTGTATAATGATGGAGGAAACCGTATTATTTTCTTTAAAAGGAGGTTTTTATGAGTAACTGGAAGAAAATAATCAGCGTCTGTCTGAGTCTTGCCATGTTGCTGGCTCCGGCGGGTGCCCGGGCGGAGGAGACCCAGGCCACCGGAGAAGGCGTGGAGAAGAACGGAGATGTCTATATCCTGTACACCAGTGATGTCCACTGCGGCATTGACCAGGGCTTCGGCTATGCCGGATTACAGCAGGTACGGGATTCTCTGGAAGCCCAGGGCTACACTACTCTTCTGGTGGATGACGGCGACTCTATCCAGGGAGAGGCCATCGGTACTCTGACGGACGGAGAGGCCATCGTGGATCTGATGAACCGGATGCACTACGATGTAGCGATCCCGGGGAATCATGAGTTTGGTTATGGGATGGATCAGTTCCTGAAAGTGGCGGAGATGGCAGAGTTCCCATATATCAGCTGCAATTTCAACAAAAACGGGGAGCTGGTATTTGCCCCCTACGTCATCAAAGAAGCCGCGGGAATGAAGATCGCCTTTGTCGGCATTACGACGCCTATGACTTTTACCACAACGGTCCCGGCTTATTTCCAGGATGAGGAGGGCAATTATATTTACGGATTCCTGCAGGATGAGACAGGGGAAGCCCTGTATGCCGGAGTGCAGAAGGCAGTGGATGATGCCAGAGCCGAGGGCGCGGATTATGTCTATGCCATGGCGCATCTGGGTCTGGAAGCTGAATGCGCTCCCTGGACCTACGCCGATGTGATCTCTCACACCAACGGAATCGATGTATTGTTTGACGGCCACAGTCATGATACCGAACAGGTGGTGATGAAAAACAAGGACGGACAGGATGTGGTCCGCTCTGCCTGCGGCACCAAGCTTGCCTGCATCGGCTACAGCCACATTTCCGCGGAAGAGGGCATCGTGGATACCAATATCTGGAGCTGGCCCAATAAGATTTCCGCACCGGAGCTCCTGGGGATTCAGAATGATATGCAGGATGCGGTACAGAGTGCAAAAGGTGCCGTGGATGAAAAAATGAAAGAGACAGTGGCCACGTCGGAGGTGGAGTTGACGATCAGTGATCCCGTGGAAGTGGACAGCAGCGGCAATCCCATCCGGATGGTGCGGCGGGCCGAGACCAATCTGGGGGATCTCTGTGCCGATGCGATCCGTGATCAGTCCGGAGCGGAGATCGGCTTTGCAAACGGCGGCAGTATCCGGGCGAACATGCCGAAGGGGGAGATTACCTACGAAAACATCCTCAATGTACATCCCTTTGGCAGCATGCTGTGCGAACTGAAAGTGACCGGTCAGCAGATTCTGGATGCTCTGGAGTGGGGGGCCCGGGCAGTGCCGGAAGAAAACGGCTGTTTCCTTCAGACCTCCGGACTGACCTATGAGATTGATGTATCCGTCGAGAGCGGTTGTCAGGCCGATG
>CAMOYN010000177.1 GCA_946630035.1 uncultured Lachnospiraceae bacterium | reverse complement strand
GTGCGTCTGGTGTACCGCAGAACCCGCCGCTATATGCCGGCGGACGAGGAAGAGCTGGTGATGGCACTGGAGGACGGCGTGGAATTCATGGAACTGCTGGCACCGGTGGGAGCAAAGGACGGAAAACTCACCTGCGGCGTCTGTCGCCTGGGAGCACCGGATGCCTCCGGCCGCCGGAGTCCGGAACCTACAGGAGAAACTACAGAGATTCCTGCCAGCACGGTGATCACTGCTGTCGGCGAACAGATCTGCGGCGGCCTGTACGAAGCGGCCGGCGTGGAGAGGGACAAGAAGGGACGTCCTGTCGTGGATGAAAATATGCAGACCAGTGTGGCGGGAATCTATGCGGCTGGTGACTGCCGCCGGGGACCGGCCACCGTGGTGAAGGCTATTGCTGACGCCCAGAAAGCAGCGGCAGCCATTGCAGCCGAGGCCGGATGTGCCATCGATTTCGACCGGTATGCGGAAGAGAACCGGGCGGCGGATGAAGCAGCATACAAAGCGCGGAAAGGAGATCTGACCTATATCCTTCAGGCAGCTCCGGACAACCGTTGTCTGGGTTGCCCGACCATCTGTGAAGTCTGCACCGATGTCTGCCCGAACCGTGCCAATGTGGCAATTCAGGTTCCGGGACTTTCGAAGCCCCAGATCCTGCATGTAGACGGCATGTGCAACGAGTGCGGCAACTGCGCCGTATTCTGTCCCTACAGCGGACGCCCCTACAAAGATAAATTTACCCTTTTCTGGAGTGAAGAGGATTTCATGAACAGTGAAAATGAAGGATTCCTGCAGCTTCCCGGCGCAGCCAGAGTGCGTTTCGCCGGTCAGGTAAAGGACTACCATGTGTGGGATCCTTCCTGCGGGCTCTACGAACCCCTGAGACAGTTCATCCTTGCAGTCATGCGGGACTACCATTATCTCATCGAAGGATGAGACGGTAAAAGAAATCAGGTGATATCATGTCATATACATTTACAGTGAATGGAAAGCCGGTTTCTACGGAAGAGGATAAGCCGCTGCTCCGGTTCCTGCGGGATGACATGCAGCTATATTCGGTGAAAGATGGATGCTCTGAAGGAGCCTGCGGCACCTGCACCATTGTGGTCGACGGAAAAGCCACCAGAGCCTGTATCCTGACAACAAAGAGAGCGGAGGGGAAGGAAATCCTCACCGTGGAGGGCCTGAGCGTCCGGGAGAAGGAGGCTTTTGTCTATGCCTTCGGTGCGAAAGGATCGGTACAATGTGGTTTCTGTATTCCCGGTATGGTGATGGCAGGAAAAGCACTGATTGACAAAAATCCGGATCCCTCGGAGGAGGAGATCAAACAGGCCCTGAAGGGCAATATCTGCCGCTGCACCGGCTACAAGAAAATTATCGAGGGCATCCAGATGACGGCCCGGATTCTCCGGGGCGAGGTGGAAATCGATGACCTGGAAAAAGGCGAGGATTACGGCGTCAGCCGGAAGGCCTTCCGGGTGGACGTGCGACGGAAGGTACTGGGCTACGGCAAGTATCCCGACGACATCGGGCCAGAGTATTTCGTGCCGGCGGGCAGTGAAGAGGCCAGGACGCTGAGAAGACAGTGGCTGGCAAAGGAAAGAGGAGCGCAGTCTCCGGACGCGGACTCCTTCTCAGAATATGCACCGGGAACCTCCGTACAGAATCCGGAGGATCCGGGCTGCAACCTCTGTGAGATTGTGGATCCGTCGCTGCCTCCCATGGCCTATGCCTCGGCGGTGCGATCGAAATATCCCCGGGCCAGAGTGGTGAAGATCGACGCCTCCCAGGCCCTGGCTCTGCCGGGCGTGCTGGGAGTGCAGACGGCGGCGGACGTGCCGAACAACAAAGTGGGACACATCCAGCAGGACTGGGATGTGATGATCGCAGAGGGTGAGATCACCCGCTGCGTGGGGGATGCCATCTGTCTGGTGACAGCGGAATCTCCCTATATACTGGCGAAGGCCAAAGAGCTGGTGGAGATCGAATACGAGGAGCTGACCCCGGTGTGCAGCATCGAAGAAGCCCGGGCAGCCGACGCCCCGAAGGTGCATTCCGGCGGAAATATCTGCCAGCAGCGCCATGTGGTGCGGGGTAATGCCGCAAAAGCGCTGGCTGAGTCCGCCTACACGGTGACGGAGACCTTCCATACTCCTTTCACGGAGCATGCATTTCTGGAACCGGAATGTGCCGTGGCCTTCCCCTACAAGGATGGGGTGAAGGTGCTGACGACGGACCAGGGAGCCTATGATAGCCGCAAAGAGATCCTGACCATGTTCGGATGGAAGGACACGCCGAACCGGGTCGTGGTAGAAAATCAGCTGATCGGCGGCGGTTTCGGCGGTAAGGAAGATGTGTCCGCTCAGCATATCGCCTGTCTGGCAGCCGTAAAATACCAGCGCCCCGTGAAGGTGAAATTCTCCCGGTCGGAGTCACTGAAGTTTCACCCGAAACGTCATGCCATGGAGGGAACCTTCACTCTGGGGTGTGATGAGAACGGAATCTTTACCGGGCTGGACTGTGAGATCAATTTTGACACGGGCGCCTATGCGTCTCTGTGCGGACCGGTGCTGGAGCGGGCCTGCACCCACTCGGTGGGACCCTACTGCTATCAGAATACCGATATCCGCGGATATGGATATTATACCAATAATCCTCCGGCGGGAGCCTTCCGGGGCTTCGGGGTCTGCCAGAGCGAGTTCGCCCTGGAATCCCTGATCAACCTCCTGGCAGATAAAGTGGGCATCAGCCCCTGGGAGATCCGTTACCGCAATGCCATCGAGCCGGGACGGGTGCTTCCCAACGGACAGATCGCGGATCTGTCCACGGCATTGAAGGAAACCCTGGAGGCGGTGAAACCTTATTTTGATGCACATCCGGGGCGGGCGGGGATCGCCTGTGCCATGAAAAATGCCGGCGTCGGCGTCGGTCTGCCGGATGCCGGACGGGCGCGGCTGGTGGTGAAAAACGGAGTCGTGATGATCTATAGTGCGGCTTCCGACATCGGTCAGGGATGCCTCACGGTGTTCTGCCAGGATGTGGCGGAGGCCACAGGTCTGCCCCTCGCAAGGATCCGGAACGGGATCGCCAACACGGAGAATTCTCCGGACTCCGGAACCACCTCCGGTTCCCGGCAGACCCTTCTGACGGGCGAGGCGGTCCGAGGCGCAGCCTTCCTGCTGAGAGATGCCATGACGGCGGCAGAACTGGCCGGAGAGTCCGGAAGAGATCTGGAGGATGTACTCCGGGGCGCTCCCGGGGCCAGAGAACCGGTGGCCGCCGGCAACCGGGAAGCTCAGTATGGCAATGACCGCACCTTCGCTCCCGGCCGCAGCAGCGATGTGTTCCTGAGCCCTATGATCTGCATCGAAGAGGACGGAACCATACGGGCTACCGGCAGCGGACTGAACCAGGGAACCTATGGAGAACTGGGAACCCAGACGCCCCTGGCCGGATCTCCGGTGAAGGATCCCGAGGCAGCCCTGGCGGCGCTGGAGGGAAGAGAATTCTATTATGAGTACTTTGAACCCACCGATAAGCTGGGCTCCGACCGGCCGAATCCGAAGAGCCACATCGCCTACGGATATGCCACCAATGTGGCTGTCCTGGATGACGAAGGAAAGGTGACAGACATCTATGCTGCCTATGACGCCGGCCGGGTGGTCAATCCCATTTCCATCCAGGGACAGATCGAAGGTGGTGTCCTTATGGGTATGGGATACGCCCTGACAGAAAAATGGCCTCTCGACCATGGCGTACCGAAGGCGAAGTTCGGAACTCTGGGGCTCCTGCGGGCAAACCAGATCCCCGATATCCACGCCATGTATGTGGAGAAAAAGGAACTCCTGGGCGTAGCCTACGGAGCCAAGGGAGTAGGAGAGATCACCACGATCCCCGCTGCCCCCGCCATCCAGGGAGCCTACTACGCCCTGGACGGAAAATTCCGCACCAGCCTTCCCATGGAAGACACCTATTATAATAAGAAAAAATAAAAGTGGAACAGGGACGGTTCCCTGTTCCCATAGAAAGGGACCCTATGGAACTGAAATATTGCATCAATCATCTCCCTAAGACGGAGGATAAGAACCTTCCCATCATGTCCGTGGAGGAAGTGAAAAAAGCGCGGGATTTTCACAGCAGTTTCCCGCAGTATGTCGTGACGCCTCTGGCAGATCTGACTTTGCAGGCGGAGAACCTGGGAGTGGCAGAACTCAGGATCAAGGATGAGTCCTATCGCTTCGGGCTGAATGCCTTCAAGGTGCTGGGGGGATCCTATGCCATGGCCCGGTATATCGCTCAGGAGACAGGGAGAGATGTCACAGAGCTTCCCTATGAGGTGCTGACCAGCGAGAAGCTGCGGGAGGAATTCGGTCAGGCTACCTTCTTCTCCGCCACAGACGGCAATCACGGCCGCGGTGTGGCCTGGGCCGCGAAGCGGCTGGGACAGAAGGCCGTGATCCGTATGCCGAAGGGAACGACAAGACAGCGTCTGGAAAATATTCAGGCGGAAGGTGCCGAAGTTACCATTGAGGAAATGAACTACGATGAATGTGTGCGTCTGGCTGCCGGTGAGGCGGAGAAGACCCCTCACGGTGTAATCGTACAGGATACGGCCTGGGAGGGTTATGAGGACATTCCTTCCTGGATCATGCAGGGTTACGGAACCATGGCAGACGAGGCCAATGAGCAGTTTGGCGAGCGCCCTACCCATGTCTTTGTGCAGGCGGGAGTGGGATCCCTGGCGGGGGCCGTCACCGGCTATTTTGTGAACCGCTGGCCCAAGAACCCTCCGAAGATCATTGTGGTGGAAGCCTCGGCCTCCGACTGTCTGTACCGCGGCGCCGTCGCCGGGGACGGCGCACCCCGGATCGTGGAGGGGGACATGCAGACGATCATGGCCGGCCTCTGCTGCGGAGAGCCGAATATTACCTCCTGGGATATTCTGAAAAATCACGTGAGCTGCTTTATTTCCGCAGAAGATTCCGTCGCCAGAAGAGGCATGCGGATGCTGGGGAATGCCATCAAGGGAGATCCTCAGGT
>CAMOYN010000176.1 GCA_946630035.1 uncultured Lachnospiraceae bacterium | reverse complement strand
ATCCCGCATAGCTACTGACTTTCTGGGAATGCGGAATTAACTTCCGCATTCAACTGATGTTTTCTTACTATGGATGGAGGATCCTGACGGCAGGAGGTTTTTATGGATCATTTTGAACTGGTATCACAATTTGCACCTACCGGGGATCAGCCCCAGGCCATCGACGATCTGGTGAGAGGATTTCAGCAGGGGAACCGGTTTGAGACGCTACTGGGGGTTACCGGATCGGGTAAGACCTTCACCATGGCGAATGTGGTACAGGCGCTCAACCGTCCGACGCTGGTGCTGGCCCACAACAAGACGCTGGCAGCGCAGCTCTATGGTGAGTTCAAGGAGTTTTTCCCGGAGAATGCGGTGGAGTATTTTGTCTCTTACTACGATTACTATCAGCCGGAGGCTTATGTTCCTTCGACGGATACTTATATTGCCAAAGATTCCGCGATCAATGATGAGATTGACCGTCTTCGCCACTCGGCCACGGCGGCGCTGTCGGAGCGCAGCGATGTGATCATTGTCTCCTCGGTGTCCTGCATCTATGGCCTGGGAAGTCCCATTGACTACAAAAAGATGGTCATTTCCCTGCGGCCCGGGATGATCAAGGACCGGGATGAGATCGTGCGGAAGCTGATCGAGATTCAGTACGAGAGAAATGATATGGATTTCCACCGTGGCACCTTCCGGGTGAGAGGCGATGTGATCGAACTGATTACCTCCCGGACGGAGGATACGGCCCTGCGGATCGAGTTCTTCGGGGATGAGGTGGACCGGATCACGGAGATCGACGCTCTGACAGGAGAGATCAAGGCGAGACTTTCCCATGTCTCCATTTTCCCGGCTTCTCACTATGTGGTTTCGGCGGACCGCATGGCCCAGGCGACAAAGGATATCGAGAAGGAGCTGGAGGAGCAGGTTGCCTTTTTCCGGAGCAATGATAAGCTGATTGAGGCCCAGAGGATCGCGGAGAGGACGAATTTTGACATCGAGATGATGCGGGAGACCGGATTCTGTTCCGGCATCGAGAACTATTCCCGGCATCTGGCGGGGCTTCCCGCGGGAGCAACTCCCCATACGCTGATGGATTACTTCCCGGAAGACTTTCTTCTTATTATAGATGAGTCTCATATGACGATTCCCCAGGTGCGGGGGATGTACCACGGCGACCAGGCAAGAAAGCACACACTGGTGGATTACGGTTTCCGTCTGCCCTCGGCGCTGGACAACCGTCCGCTCTCTTTTACGGAATGGGAGAGCAAGGTCGATAAGGTGATGTGTGTCTCGGCTACTCCGGGGGATTATGAAAAGGAGCATGAGCAGCTTCGTACCGAGCAGATCATCCGTCCCACCGGTCTGCTGGATCCCTGCATTGAGGTGCGTCCGGTGGCAGGACAGATCGACGACCTGGTATCCGAGGTGAATAAAGAGGCCGCGGCGGGCAACAAGGTGATGATTACGACCCTGACGAAGCGCATGGCCGAGGATCTTACGGATTATATGAGAGATTCCGGGATCCGGGTCCGCTACCTGCATTCGGATGTGGACACCCTGGAGCGGATGGAGATCATACGGGATATGCGTATGAATGTATTTGACGTGCTGGTGGGCATCAATCTGCTCCGGGAAGGATTGGATATTCCGGAGATCACTCTGGTGGCGATCCTGGATGCGGATAAGGAAGGCTTCCTCCGTTCGGAGACCTCGCTGATCCAGACCGTGGGCCGTGCCGCACGAAATGCCGACGGCCATGTCATCATGTATGCGGATATGATGACGGATTCCATGCGGAAAGCCATCGATGAGACGAACCGCCGCCGGGAGATTCAGACGGCTTACAACGAAGCCCATGGCATCACGCCCCAGACGATCCGGAAGGCAGTCCGGGATCTGATCAGCATCAGCTCTGCCGTGGAGAGCCCGAAGAAGAAGAAACTCGAAAAAGACCCGGAGTCCATGGATACGAAGGAGCTGAAAGAACTCATCGCCGAAGTCAAGAAGAAGATGAATCAGGCCGCCGTGGAACTGAATTTCGAGAAGGCCGCCGAGCTGCGTGACTATATGCTCGAGCTGAAAGGATATCTGAAAGACTGAACTTCCGCAGAAGAACCGGAAGGTGTATATAGCGGATTTCGTTAGAAATATAGTGATAGTGGAGAATTTTATGCCAGAAACAAAGTTTGTGAAGATCCGAGGTGCAAAGGAGCATAACCTGAAAAATATCAACGTGGATATTCCCAGGGACAAGCTGGTGGTCCTCACCGGCCTGTCCGGCTCCGGAAAATCCTCCCTGGCTTTTGATACCATCTATGCCGAGGGCCAGCGGCGCTACATGGAGTCCCTTTCCTCCTATGCCCGGCAGTTCCTGGGACAGATGGAAAAACCGGACGTGGAGAGTATCGAGGGGCTCTCACCGGCCATTTCCATCGACCAGAAATCCACCAACCGGAACCCTCGTTCCACCGTGGGAACCGTGACGGAGATCTACGATTACCTGCGTCTGCTTTATGCCCGGGTGGGTGTACCTCACTGCCCGAAGTGCGGGCGGGAGATTCACCGTCAGACCGTGGATCAGATGGTGGATCAGTTGATGGCTCTGCCGGAGGGTACCCGGATCCAGCTGCTGGCGCCGGTGGTGCGGGGCCGTAAAGGTATGCATGAAAAGGTGCTGGATAATGCACGCCGCAGCGGTTATGTGCGGGTGATTATTGACGGCAGCCTCTATGAACTGGGAGAAGAGATCCGTCTGGATAAAAATATCAAACACAATATTGAGATCGTGGTGGATCGTCTTGTGATCCGCGAGGGGATGGAGAACCGGATGACGGACTCCATCGAGACGGTCATGGGCCTCTCCGGAGGCACCATGGAAGTGATGGTCGGGAGAGACGGAGAGATCCTGAACTTCAGTGAGAATTTTGCCTGTCCGGACTGCGGGATCAGCGTGGACGAGGTGGAGCCCCGGAGTTTTTCCTTCAACAATCCCTTCGGCGCCTGTCCGACCTGTTTCGGCCTGGGATATACGATGGAGTTTGATATCCGGCTGATTATTCCGAATCCCACCATCAGTATCCACGAGGGAGCCATCACGGCACCGGGGTGGGTTTCTTCTGCCAAACCGGGCAGTTATACCCACGCCATGCTTCAGGCTCTGGCCGACCGCTACGGCTTCAATCTGGACACTCCCTGGCAGGATTACAGCCCGGAGGTCCAGGATATCATCGCCAACGGAACCCGCGGAGAGCGGATTCCGGTATATTATCAGGGCGAGCACGGGAGCGGCACCTACAATGTGGCCTTCGAAGGCCTGATCGGCAATCTGAAGCGGAAATACCGGGAGACGCCGGAGACTTCATCGACCCGGGCGGAGTATGAGACCTTTATGGAGATCATTCCCTGTGAGAGCTGTCACGGCAAACGTCTGAAACCCGCTTCTCTGGCTGTGACCGTCGGAGATAAAAATATTTATGATCTGACCTGCCTGCCGATCCGGGAGTGCCGGGATTATCTGGATACACTGGAACTGACACCGATGCAGAAGTCCATCAGCGGGCCGATCCTCAAGGAGACCAAGGCCCGGCTGGACTTCCTGAACGATGTGGGACTGAACTATCTGACCTTGTCCCGGGCTGCCGGGACTCTGTCCGGCGGGGAGGCTCAGCGCATCCGGCTGGCGACCCAGATCGGCTCCGGACTGGTGGGCGTCGCCTATATCCTGGATGAACCCAGCATCGGGTTGCACCAGAGAGACAATGACAAACTGCTGCGCACTCTGTTCCGCCTGCGCGACCTGGGCAATACCGTCGTGGTTGTAGAGCACGACGAGGATACCATGCGCTGTGCCGATTATATCGTGGATATCGGACCGGGAGCCGGGGAACACGGTGGAGAAGTAGTGGCGGTGGGAACCGCCGAAGACATCATGAACACCCCCGGATCCATTACCGGAGATTATCTGGCGGGACGCCGGAAGATTCCGGTGCCGGAGACGCGGCGGGAGCCGAAGGGA
Source organism: uncultured Lachnospiraceae bacterium (assembly GCA_946630035.1). GTDB lineage: Bacteria > Bacillota > Clostridia > Lachnospirales > Lachnospiraceae > UBA3305. The sequence goes on along the minus strand of CAMOYN010000176.1, from coordinate 1,050 downwards.
TTTCTGACCATCCGGGGAGCGGCTCAGAACAACCTGAAGAATATTGACGTGCAGATTCCGCTGGGAGTTTTTACCTGCGTCACCGGTGTATCCGGCTCCGGGAAATCCTCCCTGATCAATGAGATCCTCTACAAGGCGGCGGCCAGGATGCTGAACCGCGCACGGACCATCCCGGGAAAGCACCGGATCATCGAGGGCATGGAGCAGCTGGACAAGGTGATCGCCATCGATCAGTCGCCCATCGGCCGCACGCCCCGGTCCAACCCCGCTACCTATACGGGAGTATTTGATCTGATCCGGGAGCTGTTTGCCACCACGGCGGACGCCAAAGCCAGAGGTTACAGCAAGGGCCGGTTCTCTTTCAATGTGAAAGGCGGGCGGTGCGAGGCCTGCTCCGGCGACGGCATTCTGAAGATCGAGATGCATTTCCTGCCGGACGTCTACGTCCCCTGCGAGGTCTGCGGCGGCAAACGCTACAACCGGGAGACCCTGGAGGTCAAATACAAAGGAAAGAGCATCTACGATGTACTGGAGATGACGGTGGAGGAGGCCCTGGAATTCTTCCAGAACGTCCCGAAGATCCGCACCCGGATGGAGATGCTCCACTACGTGGGACTGTCCTACATCAAACTGGGGCAGCCCTCCACGACTCTTTCCGGCGGCGAAGCACAGAGAGTCAAGCTGGCCACCGAACTCTGCCGCAAGAGCACCGGCCGGACCCTGTACATCCTGGATGAGCCCACCACCGGTCTGCATTTTGCCGATGTCCACAAGCTGGTGGATATCCTGCAGCGCCTGACCGAGGGCGGCAATACCGTCGTGGTAATCGAACACAATCTGGATGTGATCAAGACCGCGGATTACCTCGTGGATATGGGCCCGGAGGGCGGCGACGGCGGCGGCACCGTGGTAGCCACCGGCACCCCCGAGGAAGTGGCCGAAGTACCCGAGTCCTTCACCGGGCAGTACGTGAAAAAGATGCTTTCATAAAACACGATTCAATCTCTGACGCAGGATTCTCGTGACTTTAGTCGTGAGAGGAATGCGCAA
>CAMOYN010000175.1 GCA_946630035.1 uncultured Lachnospiraceae bacterium | reverse complement strand
GTTCGGGGTATTCGTCTGTTCGGGGTATTCGTCTGTTCGGGGTATTCGTCTGTTCAGCGTATTACTCTGTTCAGGGTATTAGTCTGTTAAGGGACGGGGGATGGTATTATGGCAAGGTGTGAGGTTTGTTTTCGGCGGTGTGAGATAGCGGAGGGGCGGCTGGGGTTCTGCGGGGCCAGAACCTGCAGGGATGGTAAAGTGATGCAGGCAAACTACGGGAAGGTCACCTCCCTTGCACTGGATCCCATCGAGAAAAAGCCGTTGAACCGATTCTTCCCCGGGAGCCGGATCCTCTCGGTGGGAAGCTATGGCTGCAATCTCCGGTGTCCATTCTGCCAGAATTACGAAATTTCCTGGTCGGAGGAGGCGTGGAAATATGCCGAAAAGGCGGAGCAGATTTCCCCGGAGGAACTGGCGCAGACGGCTGCCTACTACCGAAGCCGGGGGAATATCGGTGTCGCATTTACCTATAATGAGCCGCTGATCGGTTATGAATATATCCTGGACACGGCGAAAAGGATCCGGGACCTCGGAATGAAGACCGTTCTGGTGACGAACGGAACCGCATCCCTTTCGGTGCTGGAAGAGCTGGCGCCCTACGTCGATGCTATGAATATCGACCTGAAGGGATTCACCGACCGCTACTATGAAAAGGTTCTGAAGGGCAGCCGGAAAATGGTGATGGATTTTATCGCGCGGGCTGTGCAGGTGTGTCATGTGGAACTGACCACATTGATCATCCCCGGTGAAAATGACTCCGAAGCGGAGATGGACGAACTGAGCCGGTGGATTTCCGAACTGAAAAACGGGGAAGGGACGACAAAGGACCGGATTTCCGGAGGGAGAACCGAGGAAGGTGCAGTAACCGGCCGGGGTATCCCGCTTCACATTTCTCGTTTTTTCCCGCGGTTTAAAATGCTGGATCGGGACGCCACCGACGTGGATCTTATTTACCGGCTGGCGGATGTGGCACGCAAACATCTGGACTATGTGTATACAGGGAACTGCTGAGAGCTGCCAGGGAGCATGCGCCGGCCGTGCATGGGGACGGTCCTTTCGTAAGGACCGTCCCCATGAGTGCGTTCGTTTGGCTTGACAGAACAGAAAGGGATGCTATAATTAAATTACCCGAAGGGTAATTTTTATTCGGAGCAGTGCTTGTGAAGATTATTTATGCGACTGAGAAGCTAGAGCTGCAGTGTACAAGCCTAAAGGCCGCAACTAAGCTGTTTGGCGGAGATCGAAATCTTGCAATCAGCCTAATGGCCAGAATCAATGCTATAGAGAAAGCTTATGTGATAAAAGATATTATAGTAATGCCGCCATTTCATTTTCATAATCTTCATGGAAATCGAGAAGGCTTCTTTGCTATTGATGTTAAATCGAGAAGAGAAAAATGGCGTATTATTCTGCAACCTCTTGATGAGAATGAACAGGTATTTGATCCATGCCATATTGATGAGATTTCTGCCATCGTAAAAATTGTTGAGATAAGTGAGGTGAGTGCACATTATGAGTAATTATATTGAACACAATAATCAGGTGGCATTTCACCCGGGATACTATCTTAGAGAAATTGTTGATGAGAGTGGTCTTACACAGGGAGATTTTGCGAAAAGGTTGGGTACTACACCTAAAAATCTTAGTATCCTGCTTAGAGGGGATCAAAGTCTGTCTATCGATATTGCATCAAAACTTTCAAGGATGTTGGGTACAAGCGTTGCATATTGGCTGAATTTACAGCAAGCGTATGACGAAAAGCTTGCAGAGATACAGTTGGAGGAAGAACTGAAGAGAGAACGGGAGATATTTAAGTTGATCGATTATAAATATTTCCGAGACAACTTCAGATTGCCTGGTTTACCGCGTCAGGTAGACGAGCAGATAAGATGTGTACGAGAGTTTTTATCAGTTTCCTCATTAACAGTTCTTGAAGAGAAAAATCTGGCAGTTAATTTCAGGTGTTATTCGGATCATCTTAGTAAATCAAATACAGTAAATGCAAATGTCATGGTTCAGATTGCCATTAACCAGACATTAAAAAAGGCAGCACCAAAGTATAATAAAAAAAAGTTCGAAAAAGCGGTTTCTTTTGCATTGACTCAAACCAGAAATCATGAAGATTTTTACCCTAGCATTAAAAAGGCTTTCGAAGAAGCTGGGGTAATACTGGTAGCATTGCCAAATCTGAAAAATTCCGGTGTGAATGGTGCATCTAAAAAGGTGGATGGTAAGGTGATGCTCATGGTTAATGATCGTCGGCATTATGCAGATACGTTCTGGTTTACATTGTTTCATGAGATCGGCCATGTCCTGAATGGAGATCTTGGGGTTTCATTTAATGATGAAAGAGAAGACGAAGCGGATCTGTATGCCCGAACAGCATTGATTCCGCAGGATAAATATGAAAACTTTGTCCGGCAGCATCATCACTTTGATGAAGTGACAATCAGAGTATTTGCTGACTCCATTGATCGGGATCCGGGGATTGTATTGGGAAGATTAATGAAAGATAAAATAGTACCTCATACAGAGATAAAACTGTCGGAAAGATTACGGTATCGTTATAATGTTGTAATTGGGTGATCCAGGGGAGGGGGACGGTCCTTACGTAAGGACCGTCCCCCTGATTGCCCCTGATTGAATTGGGGAGGGGTGAGCCGGTGGAGTTGTCGGAGCTGACGGCGTATGCGAATGAGAAATATCAGATAAAGGAGTTGCATAAGTGGGCGGATTTCCCTGGCTTTTCGGTTCTCTGTCATCCACAAAGTGGGAAATGGGTGGCTCTTTTGATGCGGCAATGGGACGGTGAAACCGGTGAGGTGCTGGAGCGTTGTGACCTGAAGTGTGGTGGGGATATGCTGCTTCGTTATCGGCGGCCGTATCTTTCGGGGCCGGCCCGGATGCATGGGAAGAACTGGATCGGTATTGTTTTTGATCAGCGGACGGAGAAGGATGTGGTTTTCCGGTTGTTTGATCAGGCGATTGCGGCTGATTCCCGGAGTGGGTATACGATTGTCCTGGGTTCGCAGTTTTTGCCGGCAGAAGGGAGCGGAAATACTCCGGGTGCCGTGTATTCTGGTCCGGTGGGAAATAATGTAAGTACTCCGGGTGCCGTGTATTCTGATCCGGTGGAAGGTAATGGAAATATCTCGGGTGTCGTGTATTCTGCTCCGGGTGGAGGAGAATATGGCAATATTACGATATCGCCCCGGGGGATGGGAGGGTATCAGGATACTCCTCTGCCGGATCCGGGGAGGGTATATCCGCCGGCGCGGGAGGTGATCCCGGAGCGGATTCGCCAGATGCGGCACCTGTACGAATATGGCAGGGAGTCGGCGGAGGCAAGGGCGAAGAATTTTTACCGGCAGGCTGTGTTTATGCAGGACTACGAGGATGACTATCCCTGGTCCGGTGATTTCAAGCGGTATTTTCCTACCTATTATGATCTGAGTGCCCGGCAGTTGCGGGGATATTTTACCTGGCGGACGCATTTGCGCAGGGGGGAGTTTCAGCCGATTGCTGCCTCGGTGGCTTATATTTACCTCTATGAGTTGTTGAATGGTGTCGGGGCGGAGGGACCGGAGGATACCCTGAATAAAATGAGGGAGTTTGAGAAGGGATTTCTGGATTCCGGGATCGGGGAGGAGCCGATGCGTGCTCATCTGCACCGATGGATGATGGAGTTTGCCATCGTCAGGGGTCTGCCGGTGGAAATGGCGCGGCAGGCGGCGGATCCGGAGATGCTGGAGAGGGATCGTGCGCTGGCGGTGCTGCGGTCGTCGGAGGAGTACACGGAGGAGGAGGTTTTCGGGGCGCTGGCCTGGTTCGGCGGGAAAAAACTGGAGGGTTCCCCTGTACTGACGAAGGATCCGGAGCGGGGGAAACGTCTGTTTTGCGAAGCATGGAGAGCCGCTTCGGCGTATCATTTGCAGGATAAAGATTTATTTACTCTCTGTTTCGGTGAGCGGAAGAGACGTCCCTGGCATCCGTTTTACAATGCAGTTTATTATGAGGCGGAGAAAACAGAGGCAAAAGATTATGCGCTGGATGACTGCCGCAGTTTCCACTATCGAAACGGAGAATGGCAGGTGGAAGCATTTGATAAGATGTCTTTTGACCGCACAAGGTGGCAGAGTTTTCTGCATGAGACCGATGCCAGGCTGCGGCGTTATCTGAAGACCGGGCGGTATCTCAGGGAGAATCCGGCGGATGAATGGCTGATTCCGTATATCGATGCGGTCATTGAGGCGGAGAAGCAGGCGCTGATCGAGGCGGCGAGACCAAAGATTACGATTGACTTGTCTGGTCTGGAGCAGATTCGCCGGGATGCGGTGATCACGCAGGAAAGCCTGTTGACGGAGGAAGATCTGGCGGAAAGGGATGAGGTGCAGGAATCGGAGGATACTGGTGCGGCGGGACTTCCGCTAGATTCGATGGAGGTATCGGAATTAGGGGAAGTGGCCTCGAATAGGGTGGAGCCTCTGAGAGAGCCGGGGTATACTGGTGTGGCCGGCCTTTCGCCGGATTCGATGGAGGTGGGAAAACCGGAGGATACCATTGCGGCGGGCCTTTGGCTGGGTTCAGTTCAGATGCCTGAATCGGGGGAAGTGGCCTCGAATAGGGTGGAGCCTCTGAGAGAGCCGGGTGGCCGGGAAATCATCTCGGACCTGCTGGTGCAGAACCATGGGGAAATGACCAATCCTGAACTGGCGCGAAAACCGGAAGATACCATTGCTGCGGATCTTCCGCTGGATCCGGTGCAGGTGCAGATTCTCCGTATTTTGCTGGAGGGCGGGGATGTGTCGGAGATTATCCAGGCGCACCATTGGATGCCGTCCATCGTGGCGGACTCTATCAATGATGCTCTGTTTGATGAGATCGGGGATACTGTGCTTCTCTGCGAGGAGGACCGGCTTCTCCTGGTGGAAGATTATATAGAAGATGTAAGGGATTTACTTGGGTGACAGAAAACATTTCCATATTATAAGCGTACATTGAGTACAATGCTTATAAAACAGTTGAATGCGGAAGTTAATTCCGCATTCCCAGAAAGCCAGTAGCTATGCGGGAT
>CAMOYN010000174.1 GCA_946630035.1 uncultured Lachnospiraceae bacterium | reverse complement strand
GTGCCATACGGCACCCCGCACACGGCGCGCAAGACTCGCAAGCGAGTCTTGAATGGCTGTAATTCGCTATTAGCTGTAATTCTTTATCGGCTGTTATTCTTTATCGTGAGATTTTCACCTTGGCTGTGTCACTCCAGGCGGAGTAGAGTTTCTTACTGGTAATGTCTTTATAGACACGGACACGGAAGTAGTAGGTTTTCCCTTTCTTCAGCTTTTTCACTTTTGTACTCACCGTCTTCCCTTTGGAAATCTCCACCTTCTTTGCCGACTTGAAATTCTTTTTCAGGCTATACTGCACCTCATAGCCGGTGCCGGATTTTGTCTTTGTCCATTTCAATGTCACCGTCTGCTTCGAAGTATTCTTTGCCGCAGTGAAATTCGTCTTCGCCGGTTTGATGGCAAAGTCCTTTGTAGCGGTTCCGGTATAATTCCCCCGGCCTGTGATGATGACCGTGGCTTTTCCGGCAGCCTTATTATTCTTATAGGTGACCTTGTAGTCTGTCTTATTTATCAGCGTCCTGCCGCCATCCGTCACCGTCACCGCCGGTTTAATGGCCTTGCCGGTGTATACGAAGGTGGATGCGGAGAGGGAAATCTCCGGATTCAGTTTCCGTTTCGTGATCTTTATGAGGATCTCATCACTCTGGACTTTTTTATTATCGTCCCCGGGATCCGTGACATCCACCCGTAGTTTATAGCTGCCGATCGCCGCCGGTTCCCAATTACATTCCGCCTCTGAATCATCCTGGATCACGGTTTCCTTCCCCTCACTGTCGATCTGCACAAACCGATACTGAAGGGTGCCTTTTCCGCCTTCCGCCACCGCCGTCAGCGGAACCGGAGTACCATAGGTCTGAGAGGCTCCCGCCGCCGAGAGGGACACCGACTCGAGGGGTTTGACAATCCGGATGATAATTTCTTTCTTTGCCTCCGGGTTATACTTCGGATAGATTGTCACTGTATAAGTGTCCGCTTTCCGGAAGGTAATGATCTGGTTTTTCATATCTATGATGCAATTTTCGGGATCACTGCTGGTCCCTTCCATCTCGTCATAGACCGTTTCATCGGAATCATCGGAATAATAGAGATTCAACATGAACTCCAGAGCATCGCCCGCTTCCAGTCCGCCGGGGACATTATTTCCGTAATAGGAGTCCGTGCCATGCATTCTCCACCAGATGGTAAAGCCGACCGGGGCCTTTCCCGTCGATGTGGTGCCGCATTTTCTGCAGCGAAGGGACACATGGCCGTTCTTTGTGGAAATGCGCTCGTAATCATGGGAAAGGAACAGCGCTTTTTTCGACGGAGTACCGGGACTGGACACAGGAATGGAGTAAAAAATCTCCGTTCCGTCCTCCCAGGTGTACCAGATCACCCGGTTCCCGGACACCAGCGGCACACAGTCCGACAGCGCGCCTTCCATGGAGTAGATCCCGGACCGGCTCTGACCGTCGGCACCGACAAAGGTATAATAAACCTTCTCTGCGTCGGCCCGCTCCCACAGAACCATATAACGTCCGCCATCCACCGGCACCAGATGCGGGGTGGTACCGGAGGCTTCCCCCTCGGCGTAATTCGTGATCCAGTGCATGGAAACTGCTTTGGAATTTTTATTTACCGCCGCCACAAAAACATTTCTCGTACGGTTACTGCGGAAATTCGCATTCTGCTCGACAGAATTTCCCGCCACCAGGTAATATCCGTCATTGATCTGCAGACCACCTACGGAAGCACCGGTATAATTATCCCCGATACTCCCCTGAATGTTCAGCACCGTCGTATCCTGGACGGAATTATAGTAGCTTCCCAGGAAGGTCCCCGTGGTCACATCCGCCGAATAGTTCGTCAGCACAATGGAACGGGGGTAGGCGTCTCCGTGGTCCACGGCCACGATCCGGTGATTGTCTATTCCGATAAACTGGTTGAAGGAATGGCTGACATATCCGGTCCCGATATTGGCCACCTCATAGTGGGCATCCTCCACCTCCATGGCCGAGGTATCCACCTGGATGGTCACATTCGCCTGGTGGTTATATCCATCCGAAGACTTATACATCGTGTGGCAGGTGCGGATCAGCAGATGATTTCCGTCCATCGCCATGCGGCAGCTGCCCGCATGGAAGGGCTTCACCGTATTGGCACCGTAGAGGCCGCAGGATCCCAGCCGATTCCAGCTCTTGTCATACTTCGTGACACGAAAAACCTCCGTACTGCTGCTCTGAGAACCGTTATTCTGCCCCGTCACCAGATAATAATGGCTGTCACTCTCAAAGAAACCACCGAAAACCGGCAGCTCCTGCGGGATCACCTTACGGGAACTCAGGGAAAAATCCGAATTGTAGTAGACCGCCACCACACCCGTATCACCGACATTCCCCTGCACCCGCATATAGCCACTGCCCGACGTAGTCAGATAAGAATACACCGGCTGACTCCAGGCCGCATAATTCTGATAGTGGACATTCTCTCCCGAAAGCGGTGAACAATCCAGCGGAACCTCCGCCCACACCGGCACTGTCCGGATCAGAGCGATCCCCATGAAAAACATCCCCAAACAAAGCAGCAAAAACCATCTTCCACCCGGCCGTCTCTGTATTTTCATCACACAACCTCCCTTGAAATACATACATCCCGAAAACACTTCGAAATACATACCTATTCTAAAATATATTCACCCCAAACGCAAGCCATAGTTTGGCAGGGACTGAGTCAGAAGGGACGGTTCTTTTTGACTCATTGCACGCAATGAGTCAAAAGCGGCCGAAACAGACAGGGGACGGGAGACAGAGAGATACAGAGAGACAGAGAGACAGAGAGACAGAGAGACAGAGAGACAGAGAGACAGAGAGACAGGGGACGGACCTTTGTCTCCTTCAAAAAGGAGACAAAGGTCCGTCCCCTGTCTCTCTGTCTCTCTGACCCTCGGCCCCTGCCTGTTTTACTGTACGTCGGTGGCCTCGCTCACCCAGTAGTAATCTGCTGGGGTGCTGGTGATGCCGGTCACACCGGTGCGCATAGTAAAGTTCATGATGGGATAACAGAAAAAGATGCAGACGGCGTCATCCAGCAGGATCTGCTCCGCCTGTTTTACGATCTCGATCCTCTCCGTGGGATCAGCCGTGCCGGAGAGCTGATCCATCAGAGCATCAAATTCGGCATTGGACCATCCGTAAGAAGCATAGCTGCCGCCGGTTTTGAAGTAGGTGTTCATATGGTTTTCCGGGTCGGCGCAGTTCAGTACATTGATGGACATGCAGAGCAGGTCATAATCTCCTGCCTGCAGGCGGTCGATCACGGTTTGCGTGTCATTGAGAACCGGAGTAATCTTAATTCCGATTTCGCTGCAGAGAGACTGGGTGGCCTCCACCATTACCTGCTGTTCCGGCCGGCCCGTGTAGTAAACAAACTGCAGATCCATCGGATTTCCTTCCGGATCCTCCCGCCAGCCGTCGCCGTCCACATCGGCATAACCAGCTTCGTCCAGAATTTTTACCGCATTTTCCGGATTGTATGCATAAGGATCGGTCAGCTCATCGTAACCATAATTAGCCGAAGAGGTAACCAGCGTCTTTCCTGCCACATACTGGCCGGCCAGCTGATACTGACAGATGGTTTCTTTGTCGATGGTTTCCATGATTGCCTGCCGCAGCACCGGATCCTTCAGCTGTGTGTTCTGGTTCATAAATCCGTGAGCCGTACGGCCGCTGGCTGTGCGGACAATCGTAAAATCATCATTGTCTTCAAACAGGCGGATATCGGACATGGAAATGTTGTAAACAGCGTCAAAGGATCCATCCTGAAGTCCCATGGTCAAAGTAGACTGCTCCTCCGTGTACAGGAAGTTGATCTTGTCCATCTTGACTTCTCCACCCCAGTAGTTCTCGTTCTTCACGACAGAAACGGTCTTTGCCACAGGATCATAGGAGTCAATCACAAACGGTCCCGTTCCAATCTGCCCTTCATCCGCCGCCTTCGACATATCTGCCGAAGTATCAATGATCGTAAAATATGGATCCGCCAGCATATTCGGCAGGATCGGCACCGGATCCGTCGTATGGATTGTCACGGTCTGTCCGTCCGCCTCCACGGAATCCAGGTGAAAATACTCCGTTCCCCTGGTACCATTGGCAAATACATTTTCCAGAGAAGTCTTCACCGCGTTTCCATCACAGACATTATCGTTGGAGAAGGTAACTCCCTCCTTCACCGTAAAAGTCCAGGTCTTGTTATCCTCCGACGCGGTCCAGTCATCCTCCACCAGCCATCCGGAAATCGTCAGATCATCATTCATCCGGGTCAGGGTCTGTCCAAACCCAAACCGCACGGCATACCAGCCGTCATACGCATTCAGAACATCCAGCGTGGAGCAGGTCTGGCCGCTCCCGATCGTGATTTCCTTCCCCTCGGCATAAGCCGAACTGCCCGGCATCAGCATTACTGCCGTCAGCAAAACTCCCATCCATTTCTGCCAGCCTCTTCGTCTCACCATAGTCGAACCTCCTCCTGAAACGAAGGGACGGTGCCTCCGTTCCATTCTTCTGAATCAGTCAAAAGCCACGGACTGATCCCTGCTTTATTCCTGTAAGACCATCTTATAAGATGCAGCAAAGCGCCACAAGCTTCCCCGGGGGATATTTTACCTGATAAAATTTCAAAAACATGGTATACTCTTTACAACAGCATCACCAGAAGCTAAAGCGAGAAAAAAGAGACAGGGGAATGATCCTCTGTCTCTCATTATCTGTTATTTTATCTGTTATTGATCAGATCTTGCCGTCGGAGCCCAGAACGTTTACGATCTTGTGAGCTACGATATCCTTGATGTTGGAACGGCCGGGGGTGATGTACTGTCTGGGATCGAAATGATCCGGATGCTCTGCGAAATGCTGACGGATACCGGCAGTCATACCCAGACGCAGGTCGGAGTCGATGTTGATCTTGCAAACCGCACCCTTGGCAGCCTCACGAAGCTGATCTTCCGGAATACCGATGGCATCCTTCAGAGCGCCGCCGTTGGCGTTGATGATCTTAACATATTTCTGCGGAACGGAGGAAGATCCGTGCAGAACGATCGGGAAACCGGGCAGTCTGCGGGAAACCTCTTCCAGGATGT
>CAMOYN010000173.1 GCA_946630035.1 uncultured Lachnospiraceae bacterium | reverse complement strand
CGAGGCGTTCTTGATGACTCGCTTGCGAGTCTTGCGCGCCGTGTGCGGGGTGCCGCATGGCACCTTCCGCACCGCACATGTGCGCATCCTCACGGAGTGTTTTCTGCTAACCCCAGGTCATTTTTCCGCCACCGGGGCCTGGTTTTATTCTTCTGCGATTGGTTCGCGGCTGCGGAGTCCCATCACGGAGGAGATGGGGAGGGAGAAACAGATACCTCCGGCCTTGGTTCCGGGGCCGGCCTGGGTCTGGATCGCCTTCATTACAGCGGTTTTTTCTTCCCGGTGGGAGACGATATAGATCATGTCTTTTTCGTCCGCGAGGCTGACGCTGAAGAATTTCTCGCCTCGCTTGCCACCGGTTCCTTTGGCGTGGAGCAGGGTCCCGCCGCCGGCTCCGGCGCCGCGGGCGGCATCCATGACCATGTCGGCGTATCCTTCGTTTAAAACCACTACGATCAGTTCGTATTCAAAATCCATGGAAGGGGCTCCCTCCTTTAATTCTTGATCTGTGAGAAATGCCAGGGTCTGCCGGCCGGCGACGGACTTCAGGGGAATGGCTGCCAGAATACCGTTTCCCGGGATGTCCATATACATTTTATCGCGGGCCTGGCGAAAAATGGTTCGTTTCTGCTGTGCATCCGCGATGGTGGAAACGATCAGCTTCTCCGTCTCTGCCAGCCCCAGGCGGTTCAGGATTTCTCCGGGTGCGGTTCCCCGGGCCGGCTGGCTCAGCGACACCTTCGTATCCGCGGACTGAAAAATATTCTGCAGACGTTTTAAGCTCTCACGATTGATCACCGCGAAGATCTGATATAATTCCATGAGAATTCTCCTATGTATCCCATCGGTCCTTGCCTGAGGATAGGCGGCCTGCTGCCAGGCGTTTTTACCAGAGTTCTATAATCTCATCGTCCAGTACAGGGGTCTCTTCCGACACCTTTCCGGATTTCAACACGTAAATAGCACCCAGGCCCTGCACGGTGATCAGCGGCATCATGGCAACCAGCGCCACCAGTCCGAAAGCATCCGTCATGATATTTCCTCCCACAGCGCTGCAGGCGCCGATGGCGAAGGAAAGCATGAAGGTGGCGGTCAGAGGACCGGAGGCCACGCCGCCGGAGTCGAAAGCAATACCGGTGAAGGTTCCCGGCACGTAAAAGCTGAGGAGCAGCGCTGCCATATAGCCCGGAATCAGGAAATACATGATGGGGATTCCGGTGAGTACCCGCAGCATCGCCAGCCCGTTGGCGGAGGCCACTGCCAGGGACAGGCTGAGACCGATGGCTCTCTCGCTGACCGCTCCCGCCGTAAGTTCTTCTACCTGTTTTGTCAGTACATGTACCGCCGGCTCCGCCTGAATGATAAACCACCCCATCAGGATCGCCAGCGGAATGATCATCCATTTCACTGGAAGAGACGCCATGGTCTCTCCCATCACTTCCCCCAGCGGGGAAAATCCCACATTTACCCCTGTCAGGAACAGAACCAGTCCAGTGTAGGTATAGAGGATGCCGATGAGAATCTGCCGGAAGGGTTTCCGGCGAAGGTGAAGGCTGACCACCTGAAACACCAGGAAAAAGCAGAAGATCGGGAGCAGCGCCATCGCCACCTCCCTCAGATAATCGGGAATTTCCCGCACATACCCGGCGCCGATATCCACTGTCATGCCAAAATCCGGAATCACTCCGGTGCTGCCGGCACCGTCCCGGACCTCGAAGATCAGTCCCAGCAGCATCACCGCCAGAACCGGGCCGATGGAGCACAGCGCCACCAGGCCGAAACTGTCCGATTTTGCATTTTCATCGCTTCGGATCGCCGAGACACCGACACCCAGGGACATGATGAAGGGAACCGTCATCGGGCCGGTGGTCACCCCACCGGAATCGAAGGCCACCGAGAGCATCTCCCGGTTTACAATCAATGCCAGGGAAAATACGGCCACGTAGAAAACAATCAGCATGGTCCGGAGGGACACCGCAAACAGGATCCGGAGCATCGAGACCATCAGGAAAAATCCGACGCCCACCGAAACCGCGATCAGAAGCACGTTCTTGTCAATCGCCGGCACATTCGTCGCCAGCACCTGCAGATCCGGCTCCGCCAGTGTAATCGCCGTGCCGAGAATAAAGCTGAGCACCAGGATCAGCCACAGCTTCCTCGTGGTCGTCATCTTCGACCCGATGTGACCGCCGATTTTCGACATGGAAAGATCCGCGCCTAACGAAAAAAGTCCCATTCCCACGATCATCATCAACGCCCCCAGCAAAAATGCCAGCATCAGCCCCGAGGGCACCGGCACAATGGCAAAGCACACAATGGCGACAATCGCAGTAATGGGAAGTATGGAGCGGATCGATTCCATCATTTTTTCTGTCAGCATATTTCTTTGACTCATCCGACCGCTCCTTTTCTATAGATAAAACACGTATGGAATTTCATTACGGTTACCCACATTTTAGCAACCGGTATTACCATAACCCGCATTAGGGCAACCGGCAATCGGTACTACTGTAACCAGCATTACTATAACCGATGGTTCTGTAAAAATGGTGTTCAGGTTACCGCAGTCCTGCCGTATTCCGTTTACCACCGGGCCCGGCTGCGGGCTTCGAAGTACACTCTCTCCTCGTCGATTTTGGTAAACTGGCGGTTTTCCATCACGATCTCGCCGTTTACCAGTACGGTCTCCACCTCGGAACCGTTGGCACAATAGGCCAGGGAGGAGATCGGGTCGTTCAGGGGAATCATCTGAGGGCAATCCAGATTCAGGATCGCCAGATCCGCCTTCTTCCCTACGGCGATCTCGCCGGTGACATCCCCCAGTCCCAGGGCCCGGGCGCCGCAGGAAGTGGCCATCCGGAGGGCCTCGGTGGCCGACACGGAGACGGGAGATTTCTGCACTCCCTTGTGAATCATCGTCAGGAGACTCATTTCATGGAACATGTTCAGACGGTTATTGCTGGCCGCGCCGTCCGTGCCCAGGCAGACATTGATCCCGGCGTCAAGCATCGCCGGCACCGGGGCAAATCCATTGCCCAGCTTCATATTGCTGGCCGGATTGGTCACCACGCTGACACCGCGGTCTCTCATGATTTCTATATCATGGTCACTCACCCACACACAGTGAGCGGCCAGGGTCGGAATGCGGAACAGTCCCAGGGAATCCATGTACTCAATGGGCGACATGCCGTCGTGATCCTTCTTCACATTTTCCACTTCGTTCTGGCTCTCGGACAGATGCATATGGATCCGCAGCCCCCGCTCTTCTGCCAAGGCGGCCGCCTGTTTGATATATTCTCCTTCGCAGGAATAGGGGGCGTGAGGCGCAATCATAAAGGAAAGCAGCGGCTCTTTCTGCCAGGCTTCCATCTCCTCCACGGCCTCCCGCAGTCTCCGGGCTCCGCCTTCATCAGTGGCTGTGCCGGAAAGACCGCGCCCGATGACGCCACGGATTCCCACATCCACGGCGGCCTTCGTGGTCTGGTGAATGTGCATCTGCATATCATTGAAGCAGGTGGTACCGGTGGAAATCATTTCCATCAGTCCCAGAGCCGCGCTCCAGTAGGCATCCTCCGGCGTCATGGCATCTTCCTTCGGCATCACGCCCTCGAAGAGCCATTTGTCAAAGGGCACATCATCGGCGACACCTCGCAGGATCGTCATATAGGCGTGGGTATGGGCATTGATCAGCCCCGGAATCACCATCCGGCCCGTTCCGTCGATGGTCCGGTCCGCGGCAAATCCTTCCGGAGCCTGTCCGATCCCGGAAATGGTATCTCCTTCAATATAGATATCGGTTGTCTCCGTGCGGAAACCCTCCACCTCCGGCAGCAGGGCCAGTATATTCTTAATATGTGTATTCATTTGATCTCTCCTCGTCCCTTTCCGGCTGATCACCGTTGTTCCCGGCGGAACCCGTCGCCCGGGAACAGTGGCTGTCGCTGTTTAACGTTGCTCCCGGTGGAACCGCCGGCGGATCCATTCTTCATTTTCCTTCAGCATCTGCCGCACGGCTGCCTCCGGCATTTCCTCCTGCAGCGCCTCCGCCAGATACCGGTATTCGTCCAGGGCACCTTTTCCGTGGGGCACCAGGTAGGCTCCGGCATCGCTTCCCAGGGCTACCCGCCCTCCGGCCTGTACCACCCGGCGGACCATCGCCTGCTGATCCCGGGTGATCTGCTCCAGCACCTCGTCCGGGAAACGACCGCTTCCGATCTGGTTGCCCACCGGTGCCATGGAGGGAATCCACACCGTATCCCGGTGTTCTCCCAGCGCGGCGGCACATTCCTCATCCATATAAAATCCGTGCTCCAGACTGTCCGCGCCGGCTTCTATGGCCGCCAGGATCGTCTTCGCGCCGTTGATGTGCAGCATCACCGCCATCCCGGCCTCGTGAGCCTCCTCCACCAGTGCCCGGATCTCCTCCGCAGGCAGCGGCTCGCAGCTCATCTTTCCCACTTCATGAAAATCCAGGATGCCGGCGACCATGATCTTGATAAAATCCGCCCCCTGGGAGAGGGCATCCTTCAGCAATTTCCGGTAACCGCTCCGGTCATCAAAGGGAAATCCGACAATGCTGCCATATCGGCCCCGGTGATGCATGGCAAATACCGGCATACGGTACTCGATCCCGTATTCCGGTGCCAACTGCGCGGCCCGCAGGCAGACGCCATGGGTATCTCCCCCGTCCCGCAGATAAGTCACTCCCTGGTCCCGGTACCCCGCCAGCACCCGGCGGATCCAGCCCTCATCCACTTCTTCCATGTGGCGCCGGATCGCCGCCTTCCAGTAGATACCGTCAAGAATCATATGTATGTGGCAATCCCCCAGACCTGGGGCGCCGGTCGGATCTTCCATAAATGTCACCTCATCCTATCTCGGCCTCGGCCGCCTTGATCATCAGGGCACATTCCACCCTCTTTTTCTGCAGCTGGCAGCCGATGTCATAGGCCCCGTTAATATCATGGGAGAAGTTCCAAGCATTGGCGGCACAGCCACCGCTGCAGTAGAAGCGGGCGAAGCAGTCTTTGCAGGATTCCTTCGCATAGACATTGCAGAGCTTAAACTCATCACAGATCTCCGGCTTCGTGATGCCGTCCTTTACATTTCCCAGCAGGAACTCTTCCTGGCCGACGAACTGATGGCAGGGATACAGATCTCCCCAGGGCGTCACCGCCAGGTACT
>CAMOYN010000172.1 GCA_946630035.1 uncultured Lachnospiraceae bacterium | reverse complement strand
ACCGGTTGGTGAACCGAAGGTTTTTCTCCCGGCACTGGCCGCCGATGATGATTTCGACCTCTTCCAGCAGGTCCCGGAACACGAACCGGTGTTCCTTCAGCTCCAGCTTCCCCGCTTCGATGCGGCTCATATCCAGAATGTCATTGACAAGGGAGAGCAGATGCCGTGCGCTGGCACCGATCTTGTTCAGCTCCTCCCGGGTATGGGGAGAAATGCTCTCGTCCCGGAGCGCGATGCTGCCCAGGCCGATAATCGCATTGATCGGAGTGCGGATCTCATGACTCATCCGGGAGAGGAACTGGGACTTGGCGCGGCTGGCCTTCTCGGCTGCCTCCGCGGAGGCAAGGGCCTGGTTTTTCTCGCTCAGGTTGCGGAGGATTGCCAGGAAAATAAGTGCTTCCAGAAGGGTGAACAGGGCCAGCAGCAGGATCGTGAGCAGCAGAGGGCGGTAGAACACCTGCGTGTTGATCAGAGAAAGTACCTGCCAGTCCCCTTCGATCCGTTCCCGGAAGACCAGATATTTCTGCCCATGGTAATTCACTTCAAATTCCTGGTCGCTTCCGCTGTCCAGTGTCTGTATCAACAGGGCACCGAGAGTGTCCGTCTCTTCCCGGTAGTTTTTTCCCAGCTCTGACTTTTCCGTGTGAGCGATCACTTGTCCATCCTTATCCAGGACGATGCCGTAACTTCCCCGCACGTTGCCTGTGATATCCTCCGTGATTTCCTGAATCCGGCCCAGGGTGACATCCAGTGCGATCACGCTTTCGCCGTCGGAGAGCCGCCGGGCCATCGTGGTTAGCACGGTCTTGGTCTGATCGTCGAGATAAGGTTTGACATAGGTGATCTCGCTTTCATCGTTTATGGTTTCCGTATACCAGGGCCGTTCGACCGGAACATAGTCGGGATCCGGAACCCAGCCAATACCGTCCAGATATTCCCGGTTGATCCAGCCGTAAAGACCGGTGTAGTCTTTATCGATGGATCTCTTGATACTGACCGATTCATTGACCAGATATTCCAGAATCCGGCTGTTTGGCTGCCCCTCCCGGATCATCTCATCCACGACGTGACCTGCCAGGAGGACGGTGTTTTCCCGGATCAGGAGATAGGCATCGAACTCTTTCGCTGACTGTACGGCGGTCATCTTGCCCTGCAGGCGTATATTCTCCTGGGTGGATTGGTAGAGCCGCCAGCCACCGGCCATGGTGGCAGCAAAGATCAGCAGAAATACCAGAAGCGAAGCGATGATATTTCTGGTTCCCATTTCTCTGAATATATCACGAAAACGGATTCTCTCATTCGTTTCCATATTTTATACTCCCATCTGACATTCTGTATCGAAGTTCTGTCCGGCAGATCCGCCTTCATTTGTCGTTATGATAAGATATTACCACAGAAAATAAAAATATGCAATTGAGAAAACAGAAGATATAAAATATGTATTGACTCAGAAAAGCGTATTAGATATAATTACCTTGTTTACAATATTCATAAAATGGAGCAGGAAGGGGGAAAGGGAGCATGCAGGAGAGCGTGGAGAAGATTTCGGATGCGATCTGTCCATGCAGAGAGCCTTGTCCACTGGGGAATGCATTGTCTGTGATCGGCGGCAAATGGAAGATGAGGATTATCTGTACACTCTATGTTGACGGTACGCAAAGATATAACGATATTCTGAAAAAAACGAAGGGTATCACCAATACCATGCTGGCCACATCGCTGAAAGAACTGGAGGCGGATGGGCTGGTGATCCGAAATCATTACGCCGAGATTCCGCCGAGAGTCGAGTATTCTCTGACGGATCGGGCCAGAACCCTCTGGCAGATTCTTCACAGACTGGCCCACTGGAGTGACGGAGAACCGTTTGACAATGAATCATGACAGACAGGAGAATCTCTGAAAAAAGAAACTGTAGATTTGAATCAAGGGAGAAATACTATGGAATTTACTATGATAGAAACCGGGTGGCTGTCGATTCTGCCCCCCATCATTGCTATCGTTCTGGCACTGATCACGAAAGAAGTATACTCTTCTTTATTTCTGGGAATCACATCCGGAATGCTGATTTATGCTTTCGCGTCCCATGGCACCATTTTTTCCGCGGCGGCTATGATCTTCGATATGATGAGCAGTAAGATTTCGGATAATTCTTACATGATTATTTTCCTTGCTCTTTTGTGGGCTGTGGTAAGCCTGGTATCAAAATCAGGAGGTAGTCAGGCCTACGGCCAGTGGGCAGGGAAAAAGCTGAATAATAAAAGATCTGCCCTGCTGGCCACTTCTTTTCTCGGCATCCTGATTTTTATTGATGACGGATTTAACTGTCTTACCGTCGGAACCGTTATGCGGCCCATCACGGACAGACTTCGTATTTCCAGAGAAAAGCTGGCCTATATCATTGATGCCACGGCAGCACCGGTTTGTATTATCGCCCCGGTTTCCAGCTGGGCGGTAGCGGTAGCCAGCGAAGTCAGTCAGACAGACGGATTTCATATTTTCCTTTCCACCATTCCGTACAATTTCTATGCGCTGATGACCATCCTCATGGTATTTCTCATCAGCTTTACCGGACGGGATTTCGGCCCCATGAAAAAGGCAGAAGAAGCAGCAAAGAATAAGGCAGTAGCCGAATCGGTGAAAACGGATGTTCCTGAGACCAAAGGCCGGGTAATCGATCTGGTGCTGCCCATCGTAGTACTGATCGTATGCGCCATTCTGGGAATGGCCTATGTCGGCGGATTTTTTGAGGGTGTCAGTTTCTCGGAAGCCATCGGTTACAATCCTACGGCAGGTCTGTCTCTGGGAGCCTTCGCCGGGCTGATCACCGCCATGATTCTGTATCTGCCCCGTAAACTGATGACACCCAGAGAATTTGTGGAAACTATTGTGGGCGGGATCGGAAATATTGTGCCTCCGATGCTGATTCTGATTCTTTCCTGGAGCCTGGGCGGTGTATGCCGGCAGCTGATCGGTACGGGATTTTTTATCTCCGGTTTTGTCAGCACTTCTCAGCTTCCGCTGGCGTTCCTGCCGTTCCTGATTTTTGTCATTGCTGCGATGATGAGCTTTTCCATGGGAACTTCCTGGGGAACCTTCGGTATGCTGATCCCGATTGTTACCATGATCTGTGAAACCGAAGGCGCAGGGGCCCTGCTGATTCCGGCTCTGGGAGCTACGCTGGCAGGTTCTGTTTACGGAGACCACTGTTCTCCGATTTCCGATACGACGATCCTTGCATCGACGGGAGCCGACTGCAAGCATATCGGCCATGTGGAGACTCAGCTGCCCTACGCCACTCTGGTAGCTATTGTCTGTGCGGTCGGATATCTGATCGCAGGTTTTTCGGGAACCCCCTGGATTGCGCTGATTGTTGAAGTGGCTCTGCTGGTGGGAGCCATCCTGCTGCTGAACCGGTTCGGGGAAAAAGTAATGTAAACCAGATGTCGATTGTGCCTGTGTTTGTAGTGTGATATGCTGTGTTTGTAATAAAAAAGGTTTTGTGGAGGTGTATTACGTGAAGCAATCGACACTGGGAGCATATATCCGGGCTCTCAGGGTGCAGCAGAAAATGACGCAGGCGCAGTTGGCAGATAAGGTGGGAGTCACGGACAAAGCTGTCTCAAAATGGGAAAGGGATATCTCCTTCCCGGACATGGCCTTGTTCCCGCAATTAGCTGACATCCTGGGAGTGACGGTAAATGATCTGCTGACAGAATGCGTGGAGGAAGAACAGCCTTCGAGATTACTGCAGATTTTTGAAATGTCACATGACATCCGTACACCATTGCATATTATCCTCGGTTCTGTCAGACTGGCAGAGATAAACCGGAAAGATGAGGAACTGCTGCAGCATTACCTGGAGAGTATACGTATCTCGGGAGAATATCTGTTGCAATCGATCGACCGGCTGATGAAGATTACCTGGAGAGACAGGGCGGAAATTGCGGACAAAAGATATCCTTCGAATGTTCAGGAACTGGGGGAATATCTGAGCCGGCAGCCGGAACAACCCAAAAACAGCGTACCGGAGTATGATTTCTCCGGGCGGAGAATTCTGGTGGCGGAAGACATTCCGATGAACCGTGAGATCGTGGCAGAAATTCTGAAACACACCGGCGCGAAAATGGAATTCGCGGAAGACGGGAAGATTTGCGTGGATATGATGAAACATGCTCCGGCAGGATATTATGATATGATTCTGATGGATATCATGATGCCGGAAATGGATGGTATGGAAGCGACAAAGAGAATCAGGAAGCTTGTGGATCCGGAGAAAGCCTCGGTTCCCATCATTGCACTGAGTGCCAATGTATATGAGAAAGACCGCAATATGGCTTTGGAAGCCGGCATGAATGCCTTCGCGGAAAAACCGATCTTTATCAATCAATTACTGGAAACCATGAGAGCCTTCCTGAATAACAACCGATAGAAAGGGAGAGATATGCCGCCGGAATGGCGGCATATCTTAGTATATGGGATTAATAAAATGTGATTGGAACATTCGAAAAAATGTAGTATAATAAAGCGGACAGTGATGATCACTGATATTGAAGGATCCGGAGGGTGATACCATGTTGAATATTTCTAAAACACTGGAGAACGAAAAAGCAGTTTGTGTTCTGGAAGGACGTCTGGATACAGTGACTGCACCGCAGCTGGAGGCAGATTTAAAGGATATACTGCCGGAGATCAAGGAACTGGAGATGAATTTTGACAAGCTGGAATATATCTCATCCGCAGGACTCAGAGTATTGCTTTCGGCCCATAAAATGATGAGCAAGAAGGCTGGAATGAAGCTGACCCATGTTCATGATAGCATTATGGAAATATTTGAAGTGACTGGTTTTTCCGATATCCTGAACATCGAAGCCTGAGAGAACGGACAGCAAAAGGAGGCTATGAAGACTGGAGAATTATGTCTCCATTTCTTCACAGCCTCTTTTTTATAGGAATACACCTTTGGCAGAACTGTGGAGAAGTACAGCTTTGAGGGCATCACAGTGATCCCGTTCTGCGAACCTCCGGAGGCTTGTGCCGATCCGCAGCCTGGGTATGGAAGACCTCCTGAGCAAAGTATAAACTTAGTACCATGATAACATATTCATACTTCCGAAGCGATTGAAGAAAAAACTGTTGACATATCGAGAATTGTAGATATAATAGTCTCATGGATAAGATTGAAGTATTCAAAGCTCTGTCGAATGAAACACGGCTGAACA
>CAMOYN010000171.1 GCA_946630035.1 uncultured Lachnospiraceae bacterium | reverse complement strand
CCCTCTGGTCAGAACTCCCGGCATGATTTACATCCTTCCACATGAAATAATCAGGACCTCCATCTATCCTGAAGTTTCCAGGCACTTCAAAATATCCATTCAGTATAAACTGTATCATAAATTTTAGCATATATTCCGGCAAAAAACAATCTAATATCCCCCCGGCAGGCTTGCGGGGGGCTTCTTCCTATGCTACACTCGCGATACGATGAGACATATAGAGTAAATAATGATAGAAGTACAGTGACAGGAGGAAATTTGTTATGCACATGGCAGATGCTCTTCTGGCTCCCGCCGTTGCAGCCACTATGTATGCAGCATCCGGAGCCGCCGCCGGTATATCCGTCCGGCAGTTAAAAAATGACACCAACATAGAAAAACTTCCCGTGATGGGAGTGATGGCAGCCTTTGTATTTGCAGGGCAGATGATCAATTATACGATCCCGGGAACCGGTTCCAGCGGTCACCTCTGCGGCGGCATGATGTTATCTGCTTTGCTCGGGCCCTATGGTGGTTTCCTGTCAATGATTGTTGTATTGACCATACAATCCTTGTTCTTCGCAGACGGAGGGCTGATGGCTCTCGGAGCCAACGTCTGGAATATGGCTTTCTATGGCTGTTTTATCGGATATTTTCTGATCTACCGCCCTGTTATGAAAGCACGCTGGGGAAATACACGCCTCCGCCTGATCGTTGCGTCCGTTGCGGGCTGCATCCTCACCCTCCAGCTGGGAGCTTTATCCGTCTGTATTGAAACCTTTGCATCCGGAATCTCGGAGCTGCCTCTGGGCGCTTTCCTGGCACTGATGCAGCCAATCCACCTGGCCGTCGGACTGGTGGAAGGTTTTATCACCGCCGCCGTTCTTGTTTTTGTCTATGAGACACGTCCCAGTCTTCTGGAAGTCGTAGGGAAGGAAGATACCGCGCCGGGACGGCTGACCGTAAAGAACACGCTGATCCTGCTTGCCGTAGCTGCCCTTCTGGTAGGTGGTATCGGTTCCCAGTTTGCCAGCAGCCATCCCGATGGCCTGGAGTGGACCCTGTTTGGTAATGCAGAAGCGGGTTACAGCGACAACATGGGGTTAGACGAAGAGTCTTATGGTGTCCACAGCGGAGCCGCCGATGCGGCCGCAGGAATCCAGGAAAAAACATCCTTCCTCCCGGACTATGCCTTTGCCGGAGACGAAGAAAACGCTCTGGGGACCAGCGTATCCGGTATCGTCGGATCCGCGATCGTAGCCGGACTGGCCGTCTGCCTCTGTGTTCTGGGTGGATTTTTCAGAAAGAAAAAGCCGACGGGTACCTTTTCCCGGCAAACAAGGTAACCGTAAAGAGTAAAGGGAATCGTATCTGAATGAATACTATGTCTGAAGCAATCAGAGAGCTTGCCGATATGGATACGCTGGCGGCGATGGATTCACCCGTCCATCGCCGCCATCCTCTGGCTAAGCTTCTGGTAACCGTTCTCTATATATTTATTACCGTCTCTTTTCCTATCTATAATCTGAGCGGACTGATCCCGATGGTTTTATATCCGGTTTTTCTGTTTTTCCTCAGTGGAATTCCTATCTCTACCTGCTTTTACAAACTGCGGTTTATTCTCCCGTTGATTTGTGCCGTGGGGATCTGGAATCCGATTCTGAACCGGACCTCCCTTTTTTCCATCGGCGGCCTAACCATCTCCGCCGGCATGCTCTCTTTTCTTGCCCTTCTTTTTAAGGGCATATTTGCGTTGATGGCCTCATTTTTATTGATTGCCACAACCAATATTGAAAAAATCTGCTATGCCCTGAGTTGTCTTCATCTGCCGGATATTCTGGTGACGCAGATGCTGATCACATACCGATATGTCAGTCTCCTGCTCAAAGAAGCCCATACGATGATTCAAGCATACTCTCTCCGGGCTCCCGGTCAGAGGGGACTTCACTACAGTACCTGGGGATCCTTTGTCGGTCAGCTTCTGATCCGGAGTATGGATCGGGCCAGCCGGCTCTACGAAAGCATGCAGATGCGGGGATTTCATGGTTCCTTTTATTATGCCAATGTGGAGGTCTGGAAGATGTCAGACACGTTGTGGGTTCTGCTCTGGACCGCCTTTTTTGTCACCGCCCGTCTTTTCAATCTCTCGGTTCTGCTGGGCCGTCTGTTTGCCTGATATCAAACATCATAATTAAGGAAGAATGGAAACATATGATCACCATTGACATGAAAGAAGCCGGATTTGCCTACGATAAAGATACTGTCATTCTTAAGGATCTGAATCTTACGATTCACGAGGGAGAAGCTGTGGGTCTGATCGGTGCCAATGGCGCCGGCAAATCTACTTTTCTTAAAATACTAACGGGTCTTCTGATGCCCTCCGGCCATGTTCAGATCTGCGGAATGGATGTAACCAAGGCCCATCTGTCTGAGATCCGAAAACGGATCGGCTTTGTTTTTCAGGACTCGGAAAGTCAGTTGTTTATGCCCACCGTCTATGACGATCTGGCTTTCGGCCCCAGAAACTATGGTATGTCCCGGGAAGAAGTCGAGCGGCGTGTCGACAGCGCGCTGAACCGTATGGACATCTCCTATCTGAAACACCGTCAGAATTATCGGATGTCCGGCGGCGAGAAACGGCTCGCCAGTATCGCAGCCATTCTCGCCATGGAACCCGACATTATTCTCATGGATGAACCCTCCATCACGTTGGATCCAAAAAACAGGCGGAATCTGATCCGCCTGTTAAATGACATGCCTGAGACAAAACTGATTGCCTCCCATGATCTGGATATGATAATGGAGACCTGTGACCGGGTTCTGCTCATCGGAGAACAGACCCTTCTCGCGGACGGAAACTGCCGTGAGATTCTGACGGACCAGTCTCTCCTGGAGAGATGCCATCTGGAACTTCCCTATTGTCTGCAGGAACCTGTATGGAAACCCACCGGAAACCATATCTGAAATCCCGTCGAAACGCAGACACACAAAGTATCGTAAAGATATAAAGAAGAGTTTCGCCTTTACTGCTCAGCGGCCTTTCCGTTCAGGAAAGGCTGGGCGACATGTACATTAAAAAACGTAATCAGCGGTCCCATGAAAAAGGCCGTGATGATCGTTCCGACGCCCACGGATGCTCCGATCTCCCCGAAGGTGAGGCCGGACAGCAGACACAGTACGACACCGATCGCCACACAGATGAAATCACTGATGATCCGGCAGTAAGCGAAGGGAACTTTGCTCTGCCGCTCGGAGATCACCAGCGCCACCGCGTCGTAGGTCGAAACTCCCAGGTTCGCCGTGAAGTAGAACGAAGAAGCGACGCACATGATGACCACTGCCACCAGAAGCATCAGTCCCCGGCCGCCAAGTCCCAGTTCCGGGAAGAAACGGTACATCAGTGCCTGGGACCATTCCACCACATATCCCAGCAGAAACAGGTTGATAAACGTCGCCAGGCCGATCTTCTTCCGGTCAAAGAACAGGGCAAACATCAAAAGCAGCACATTGGCTATCACATACAATGTGCCGAACCGGATCGGGATCGCAGCATCCAGCCCGCTCATCAGCGACTGAAAGGGATCCACCCCCAGCGCCGCCCGTTTAAACATTCCTACACTGATGCCCCCCACCAGGACACCCAGGATACTCATCAGAATTCTCTTTTTCTGCATACTTCACTTCCACCTTACTGGAGTTTTTTCATTTCTTCCAGGATTTCCTTGTCCCGTTTCCGCTGTTCGCGGGGGCTGATCGGACGGCCGGCCCCGGTCATAGCAGCCGCTCCTTCTCTTCCCTCTTCCGTCTTTTCCGGATCTGCCACAGGTTTTGGCAGGAATTCTTCAAATTCCCGGATCAGGAAGGAAGAACAGAGGAGCGCCAGGGCACCAAAGCCGCAGGTAATCCACAGGAAACCATACAACGGGCGCATCCTTTCGTCAAGTACTGTTATTAAAATGGGCAAAATATGCACCACGGTCAGCAAAATTGCTTTCCAGGGTTTCCGCGAGGCGAAGAACAGAGCATTTCGCACAAGGTGCGGAAGAGTATCCGAAAATACCGACATGACAGGGTAGAGATAGATGGCCAGGATCAGGAAGAACACCGCCAGGGCGCAGGATGCGTACAAAAAGATCCGCATCACACCGCCGGCCTGCCGGCAGATGGAGATATCCATTGACAGAATAGCTGCCAGCAGCAGAATGCCCAGCCAGCTCAGGATTCCCTGCTTCAGGTTCGTGCGGAAGCCCTTCCAGAAGGTAGTGAAAGGATTCAACACCCCATCCCCGTGAAGCACGGAGAGCATCACATAATACAAGGCGGCCAGAGCCGGCCCCGCCGTCACCAGGGGCATAGAAAAGAGTACGAACATCAGATTCGCTCCGATGATGATCCCGCACCGCGTCATGATCTGCCCGAAGGGGCTGTCGTTATCCAGAAAACTGCCAAGGAACTGTCCCATATCTGTACCTCGTCCATGCGCAGCGGCCATGGTTTGCTGATCGGCATCTTGTCCGCGCGCATCCGTATTTTATTCTGAGTAGATAAACTCAAGGAATGTTTCTACCATATCCAGCCGGTTCGTGTAGGCGCTGATTCCCAGCACACAGCTGTCTTCGTAAAGATTATATTTTGTCATCAGGAGACTGTCAGACACATCGATCCCCACCGGAACCATCCCGTCTTCCGGTGCTTCGATGCCTCCCGAAGTTCCCGCATCCCCGGGTATTTCCGCTCCGGTCGCTGCCGTTTCGCCCTCTGTTTCGGTTCCCTCCAATACAGAGGCGCTCTCCGTCTCCTCGAAATATTCCTCGTCATAGGGCCGGCACCAGACCAGCCGGTCTCCGTATTTTTCCCGCAGGGCGGCACATTCCTCCCGGTTCAGATCCAGGAGTCTCCCGCTCTGCCCCAGAGCGGTTAAACCTTCCCGCTCCATGGTCACCACATCGAGCTCGCCCGCCTCGGTCAGGGCGACATAGGCCTGGAAATAGCTGTTGGCCGTGCCCCCGGTTTTGGAAGGATCAAACCAGGAAGCGGCGTTCATTTCCAGATTTTTCTGAGAAGTATCCAGTCCGGCGTAGTCCCGGAAGTCCTTCCAGAGTTCCGAGCCGTCGCCGGCCTCCGCCGACGTGTTGGCATACATAGCATAAAACCAGTATCCACTCACGGCAAAATTCATCCGGTAGATGACATAACACAGCAGTGAGATGGCCGTGACGATTCCCAGGATCCAGAGCCAGTAGTAATTGATAATGTACTGGATCTTTTTGTCTCTGGGAAGATCCTGAATTTTTTCCCGCTC
>CAMOYN010000170.1 GCA_946630035.1 uncultured Lachnospiraceae bacterium | reverse complement strand
TGCTGAGGACTCCTTTCACGATGAAGGGGAGCTGGGTGTCGTGGCGGAGATCGGTGAGTTCTTCCGGGGTGAGTTCTTTCAGGGGATGACCGTGGAATATTTTATTTTTTCCTTCGGGGTCGTATACGAAGTCGATGTCGACGCCGACGGCGAGAAGTCCCAGTTCTTCGGCCTGATGGATCTTTTCGCGGATTTCTTCCCGGTTTTCGTAGGGTTTGATGATTTCTACGATCCGGGCTCCGGTGGAGGCGCATTCTTCCACTTCTTCGGGTTCTGCCATGCCCATCCACATAAGGGCTCCGGCTTCTTTGGCGCCGGTGGCCAGTTCTTTCATGGCGCCGGGGTGGACCATGGTGTTGAGGTGGGAAAGGGCTCCGGTCATGACGGGGGTCTGGAATTCTTCCCCTAAGATGGTGGTGGCTGTGGAGGCCGGTCGGCTCCCGAGGTAGCGGGTTTCAATTAAGAGGGAGTCCATGTATTTTCTGGCTATGGCGTTAGAATCTCCTGGTTTCATATTGTCTTCTCTTCTTTCTTTAAGTGTTTCCGGGATACCTGTTTCACGGAGTGCTATGGTCATTGTCAGATTTTTCCTGGCGTTGACTATAGAATGAGTTAAGGGCCTGATGGTATCAGGCCCTGGATTGCTTTCTATTCAGTAAGGTGCCGAGCACCTTATGTGGCGAAGACTCGCCGTACTCTTTAGTGATGGAACAGGCGCATTCCAACGAAGGACATGCACATGTCGTAGCGGTCTGCGGTCTCGATGACGTTGTCGTCGCGGACGGAGCCGCCGGCTTCTGCTACATATTTTACGCCGCTGCGGTAGGCTCTCTCGATGTTGTCGCCGAAGGGGAAGAAAGCGTCGGAGCCGAGGGCGAGGCCGCTCATCTGTTTCAGCCATTCTTTGCGTTCTTCGCGGGTGAATTCTTCGGGTTTCTCGGTGAATACCAGCTGCCATGCGCCGTCGCGGAGTACGTCGTCGCAGTCATCGGAGATGTAGACGTCGATGGCGTTGTCGCGGTCGGGTCTGCGGATGTCGGGTTTGAAGGGCAGGTTAAGTACCTTGGGGTTCTGGCGAAGGAACCAGTTGTCGGCCTTGTTGCCTGCCAGGCGTGTGCAGTGTACGCGGGACTGCTGGCCGGCGCCGATGCCGACGGCCTGGCCGCCTTTTACGTAGCAGACGGAGTTGGACTGAGTGTATTTCAGTGTGATCAGAGCCACGGTCAGATCCCGGATGGCTTCTTCCGTCATGTCTTTATTCTTGGTCGGAATGTTGTTCAGGAACAGTTCCCGGTTGATGGGGAAG
The DNA here is from genome assembly GCA_946630035.1 of uncultured Lachnospiraceae bacterium. GTDB lineage: Bacteria > Bacillota > Clostridia > Lachnospirales > Lachnospiraceae > UBA3305. Next base: position 4,059 of record CAMOYN010000170.1, on the reverse strand, counting down.
TTGTTTCTCTTCTGCTCGAAGGTGATGCCGAATACCTGCTTGGTTTCCATTTCTTCCGGAACGTAGCTGGTATCCATCTGCATAACCAGATAGTTGCCTTTTTTCTTTTTCTTCAGGATTTCCAGAGCTTCGGGGCTGTAGGAAGGAGCGATCACGCCATCGGATACCTCGCGGGCGAGGTAAGCGGCGGTGGCTGCGTCGCACTCATCGGACAGGGCTGCGAAGTCGCCATAGGAAGACATACGGTCGGATCCTCTGGCGCGGATGTAGGCGGTGGACATGGGGGTGAGTTCTACGCCTTCTACGAAATAGATCTGTTTTTCTACGTCGGAGAGGGGTACGGATACCGCGGCGCCGGCGGGGCTTACGTGTTTAAAGGAAGCAGCGGCCGGAAGTCCGGTGGCCTCTTTCAGTTCCCGTACCAGCTGCCAGCTGTTGAATGCGTCCATCAGGTTGATGTATCCGGGTTTGCCATTCAGTACGGTGAAGGGAAGTTCTCCTTCTTTCATAAATACGCGGGCCGGTTTCTGGTTGGGATTACATCCGTATTTCAGTTCCAGTTCTTTCATGGGTTGCCTCCTTAGCGGTTATATAGATACCATTCTTCCTGAATGAAGGAATGTCGTTTCAGGGTCTCGGCGCGGGTGTCTTTGTACCAGTAGTAGTCGCCCTGGCCTTTTCCGTAGTTCTGGATCTCCACATCTACGTCGTAGTAATATTTCACGCCGTCGACGATGGCGTAGTTCCAGTAGTGACCGGTGCGGGAGCCGTTGCGGTAGATATAATAGCCGCGGCAGATGCCGGCTTCGACGCCTACGTGGTTCAGCAGAAGTTTGAAAATGGCTGCGTGATCGGTGCACACGCCGTAATGGTGGGTCATGCGGTCTTCACAGCGGGCGCATTCGTAGCTGTAGATCCGGACGCCGTCCTCCACGTATTTATCGCATTTTTTCTTGTAATAATCTACCTGTGTCTTTACTGCATCCAGGTCGTGGAGCAGGGGATATTTGTAGCGGCTGCCGGAATGAACGTGTTTGAAGTTCATGGTCATCCAGTGGTAGATCCGCTGTACCTTCTCATCGTCGCTCATGGCGTCCTCGACGCCGGCTTCTTTGATGAAAATCTGTGCCAGGTAATCTACGCCGGCAAATCCGGTAAATACCGGTACCGTGAAAGCTTCACCCACGCCGGCTTCTCCGGTAGCTGCATTGTCGCTCACCCGGATGGACAGATATTTTCTGGTTCCGTACAGCTGTTTTCCGACATAGTAATAGGCGAGAAGTTCGATACGGTATTTTCCGTTCGGCACATACTCACCGGCAGTCAGCCCTGCGTCATTTTCCTTATCTGCCTTTCCGTCCCAGCGATAATCGAAGAAATGATCCTCGTTTCCGCTTCCCACTTTCAGGGAAGAGAAATTCTCGTAGAATACGCATTCTCCCTTCGTATTCAGGATACGGAGGCGAAGCTGTGTCTTCTTGTTCTTCATGGAGACATTTGCCTTGATTCGAAGATAATTGTCTTCACTGGGGTTGAAGCCTTTCTCACCGATGGATACCACCATTCCGCTGATATCCGTGCTGCCTTTTTTGACCGTGGTGCTCTGCAGCCCGGACGCGAAGGCGTGGGAAGGGAAAATGAACAGTGCGATTGTCAGAATTGCCATGATAAACCAGTTGTTATCTGTCTTTTTCATGATTCCTCCAGGGATACGAACGCAACTGCGTTCTTTTTACAATATGTAACGAAGCTGGCATTATGCCTTTTAAAGAGTTTCGATCTGATCCAGCCAGATCCTTGCGCAGGCATCGCTGGGCATCCGCAGATCTCCTCTGGGACTTACGGCGGCGGATCCTACTTTCGGACCGTCGGGCAGGCAGGAACGCTTGAACTGCTGGGAGAAGAACCGGCGGGAGCAGGGTTTCAGCCAGGGTTTTATAACCTCGGGGTCATATGTCTCGCGGAAGGTATCCAGGGCCAGGCGGTAGATTTTTGCCGGCGGGAATCCGTAGCGCAGCATGTAATACAGGAAGAAATCATGCAGCTCGTAGGGTCCCACCAGATCCTCCGTTTTCTGGGCGATCTTGCCATCTTCGGGAGGGAGCAGTTCCGGGCTGACCGGAGTCGCCAGGACATCCCTCAGCGTATGGGAGAGGGCTTCATCGCCGCAGGTGGAAGCATAATATCCCACCAGGTGACGGACCAGTGTCTTCGGTACGCCGCCGTTTACGCCGTACATGGACATGTGGTCGCCATTGTAGGTGGCCCATCCCAGAGCCAGTTCGGAGAGATCTCCGGTGCCGATCACCAGGGCTCCGATCTGATTGGCCACGTCCATAAGGACCTGAGTCCGCTCTCTTGCCTGAGCATTTTCATAGGTGATATCGTGGCAGGATTCATCCTGTCCGATATCGGTAAAATGGACCCGCACGGCGTCCCGGATCGGAATTTCCCGCAGGGTTGCTCCCGTGGAGCGAGCCATGTTGCAGGCGTTCTGGTAGGTCCGGTCCGTCGTCCCGAAGCAGGGCATGGTGATCGCAATGATATCTTCTCTGGGAAGATCCAGGACGTCAAAGGCTTTCACCGTGACCAGCAGGGCCAGGGTCGAATCCAGTCCTCCGGAGATACCGACCACCGCTTTGCGGCATCCGGTATGAGATAATCTCTTCACCAGACCCATGGCCTGGATCATCAGAATCTCCTCACAGCGGGCGGCCAGATCCTCTTCTCCCTGAGGCACGAAAGGATTCGTCGGGCAGGGACGTTCCAGCTGGGTATCGGTTACCAGCAGATGGAAGGGAAGGATCTCGTAATCCTCTTCACCCGCGGACACGAAGGTCGTATTATGACGGCGTTCTGCGATCAGTTTATCCACATCGATGTCGGCATAGAGAATTCCACCCGTAAACCGGGGGCTCTCTGCCAGTATTTTTCCATTTTCCGCGATCAGATTATGGCCGCCAAATACCAGATCCGTGGTGGATTCACCGGGGCCGGCGCTGGCATATACATATCCGCAGAGGAGGCGTCCGGACTGTCCGGCGGTAAGAGAGCGGCGGTAATCTGCCTTTCCGGCGGCTTCATTGCTGGCGGAGCCATTGACAATAATGGTCGCTCCCGCCAGGGCATGGCGGATGCTGGGAGGGGCCGGGCTCCACAGATCTTCACAGATCTCAGCTCCGATCACCAGATCCGGGAAGTCCTCGCAGGAAAACAGCACATTGGTGCCAAAGGGAATGGCCCATTCATCGCCGTCTTCGTCGGTGATGTCGACATCCACCGGCTCCTGATTTCCCGCCTCGAAATTCCTCTTTTCATAGAATTCCGCGAAGTTCGGAATATTCTCCTTGGGAACCAGTCCCAGGAGTTCTCCGCGGTTCATGGCTGCCATGCAGTTGTAGAGCTTTCCGTTCCGCACCCAGGGGGTACCCACAAATGCGATGACATCCATCTCCTTTGTGGCTGCCACCACTTCCATCAGCTCATCATAAGCCCGGTCCAGCAGCAGTTTCTGGTCGAAAAGATCTCCACAGGTATAACCGGTAATCGCCAGTTCCGGGAATACTATCACCTTCGCTCCCCGTTCCGCGGCTTCTTCCAGTCCTTTTACGATCTGTTCCCGGTTATATACCGGATCTGCCACCCGTACATCCGGTGTGACCGCTGCGACCTTTACAAATCCGTCCCGCATAAGATATTCCTCCATGCCAGTCTGTCGGCATCTTCGTGCAACATTTTCCGAGGGAAGACTTCGGCATTAACTATAACTGCCACAATCCAATTGTTTATTATACCATATATTGTAGCTCTCGCAAACCCCTTAATTTACTTTTTCAGCCGGCTTCCTTTGCCGCCCCGTTTGGCCAGTCTCAGCCGGCTCCAGTCGGGAGATTCCTCCGTGGATTTGGCTCTGGGCGTCACCTGATATGCCTTCTTCACGTGGTCGCCATCCGCAAGCAGCATGCCGCGGACTCCGGCGCTGGCTTTCTTCATCTCGGAGATCTCACTGACGGCGAAGCGGATCGCCATATTGTCTTCCGTCTCCATTACCAGCTGGGT
>CAMOYN010000169.1 GCA_946630035.1 uncultured Lachnospiraceae bacterium | reverse complement strand
ACCCGGGTCGGTTTATCCTTCGACAGAGCTTTCCCATCGAAGGGATGAATACCGCCCTCAAATGTTCCGGTTCCAGTACCCATTATAAACCCCTTTCTGTAAAGAATTTATTCATAGTATTCACTAATCTTACTAATAATAATACAAATATCGAACGGGTGCAAGTGCTGATAGGAAAAATCCTACATAATGAGCGAATGATTTGTTTCTGTTTTTTTAATCATTCTTTTACAGTTTTTGCATTTTCATCCTCAGACTTTCCATTCTCACTTTTTATCGGCTTATAAATCTGTTTCTTCAGCCAGTTTATGATAATTTCGTAATTTTCCGGCCTGTGAGGGAATGTACAATTTGTACAGTCTTTCACGATTCCCTTCTTTGTTTCCACAAATCGGGGATTTCCGGGACAGTGTTCCCGCAGATGAAACGGGCAGTAGCAGAACAGACAATTGATTTCCTCGAGTCCCTCATGACAGGGGTAATACTTACAGTCCGTATTGGCAAAGAAGCGGTAGCTGTTGGGCGTCATCGGTTCCTCCTCCTTTATTGTTTTCTATAAGACAGGGATACTGTCCGTATCCTCTCCCTGAAGCCAGCCGGCCAGGGTGTGGTATTTATCTGACTGCAGTCCGGGGTCCTCCGCCAGAATGCGGTCACAGGCCTCGGCGGCCTCCTGCAGGATAGAGGCATCGGTATAGATATCTCCCAGCAGGAAGGGCAGATCTCCGCTCTGACGGATCCCGAAGGCATCTCCCGGGCCCCGCAGTTTCAGGTCCTCCGAGGCGATCTCAAATCCGTCATTGGAATGATTCAGAATCTGCAGACGGCGGTTTTTCGCCGGATCCCCTGAGCCATCCACAAAAATGCAATACGAGGCGTCTTTCCCTCGACCGACCCGGCCCCGGAGCTGATGCAGCTGAGCCAGCCCGAATCGTTCTGCATTCTCCACCATCATCACGGTAGCATTGGGTACATTCACTCCCACCTCTACCACGGTGGTGGAGACCAGCACCTGGATTTTTCCCGCCAGGAACTCTTCCATCCTGGCATTCTTCTCCTTCGGTTTCATCTTGCCATGGAGCATCTCTACCTGTATGTTCTCCGGCAGCGCCTCCCGGATCTTCTGCGTGTAATCCGTCACATTTTCCGCATCCAGGCCTTCACTCTCTTCCACCATCGGACAGATGACATAGGCCTGGTGGCCGGCTTCCACCTGTTTCCGGATAAATTCATAGGCTTTCTTCCGGTAGGAAGGACCCACCACACAGTTTTTGATGGGAATCCGCCCGGAAGGCAGCTTGTCCACCACGGAAATGTCCAGGTCCCCATAGAGAATGATCGCCAGGGTCCGGGGGATCGGCGTGGCACTCATGACCAGCGTATGAGGATCTCTCCCCTTGTCTGCCAGATCTTTTCTCTGCCGCACCCCGAACCGATGCTGTTCGTCGGTAATGACCAGAGAAAGAGTATCGTACTTCACTTTTTCCTGAATCAGGGCATGGGTTCCCAGAATCACATCCACCTCATGCTCTGCGATCTCGGACAGAGTCCTGCGCTTTGCGGCCGCCGGCAGCGATCCGGTCAGCAGAGCACACCGGATGGGCAGTCCGGCGGATTCGAACAGCCGGGAAAGAGATTCGTAGTGCTGAGCGGCCAGGACTTCCGTCGGAGCCATCATGACCGACTGGAATCCGTTCTCCGCCGCCGTCACCAGAGCCAGCGCCGCGAGAATGGTCTTTCCCGAACCCACGTCTCCCTGGATCAGCCGGTTCATCAGCACGTCCCCGTTCATATCCTCCCGGATCTGGGCCCAGACCTTTTTCTGCGCCTCCGTCAGTTCATAGGGAAGACTCTGCAGGAGTTTTTCCGCATAGGAATGTCCGGAGAAATCCCAGGGATTGGGCGAGTCGGCTTTTCGCTCCTTCAGGCTCCGCATCTTCCATATGAAACTCAGGAACTCCTCAAAGACCAGCCGCCGTCTCGCAGACAGCAGTTCCTTTTTATCTCTCGGAAAATGAATCGTATGCAGAGAATAATTTCTCTCTGCCAGCGAATAGGTCTCCCGCAGGTCCTGGGGCAGCGGGTCCGCCAGCAGGGGCAGGTCCTCCAGCGCCTGCCGGATGTACTTTGCCACCTGTTTCGTCGAAAGACGGCCGCTGACGGCATACACCGGCTGCAACCTCTCAGTAAGCTCGGTATATTCCTCTTCCGTAAACAGGGCCGGCTGCTCCATCTGCAGCCCGTAGCGGGTCCGCAGAAAGCGTCCTCGTACGATCCGTCTTCCCGTGTCCTTCAGGGTCCCCGCCAGATAGGGCATGCGAAACCAGGTCAGTTTGATCGTTCCTGTGCCATCGCTGAAGTTAACCGTAGTGCGAACCAGCCCTCCGGCCCGGAAGGTCTTCGGCTCCGAAGCAAAGCGGCCGCAGAAAACGGCAGTGACAGCCGATCCGTCCTCCGGAAGAGAGGCCGAACGCTCCGCGATGGTTGACGGCGGATCGAAGGTATCATATCGGAGGGGATAGTGGCGGATCAGATCCCCCACGGTGTGGATGCCGATGGTCTCCAGGCTCTCCCGGGTTTTCTCGCCGACCCCCTTAATAACAGATACTGCATCAGTTTCTTTCACATCGTTTCTCCTGTCTGAAAAAGAAAAACCGGCAGATGAAACTGCCGGTCTGCATGTTTACTCCACGGAGATGATATAGTAATAAATAGGCTGACCGCCGAAGTTCAGCTCTACGTCGCAATCCGGGAACATCTCTTCCAGCTGGTCTGCGATCCCCTGAGCATCCTCCTCGCTCACATCTTCCCCATAATATATGCTGATGATCTCCGAATCCTCTTCAACCATACCCTGCGTCATCTTCAGCACTACCTCTGCGAGATCCTTGCCGGAGGCCAGCATGGCGGAATGATCTCCCAGTCCCATCCAGTCGCCTTCATGGATCTCCACATCTTCAATCGTGGTATTTCTCACTGCGTAGGTAACCTGTCCGGTCTTTACCGCTTCCATGGCCTCGATCATGGCTGTAAAGTTTTCCTCTTCCGTCGCTGCAGAGGAGTAGGCGATGACCGCCGCAATTCCCTGAGGAATGGTCTTGGAAGGAATAACCACTACCTTCTTGTCTTCCACCAGACTGACGGCCTGCTCTGCCGCCAGAATGATGTTTTTATTGTTCGGCAGAATATAGACCAGATCCGCATTCACCTTGTCAACGGCCTTGATGACATCATCGGTACTGGGATTCATGGTCTGACCACCTACGATCAGCTCGTCTACCCCCAGTTCCGTCAATATCCCTGCCAGGCCTTCACCGATGGAGACGGAGATGAATCCCACGGGTTTGCGGGGCTCTTCCACTGCCGGTTCGGCAGTTTCCGCAGGTGCTTCCTCCGAAGCTTCTTCCGCCTGTGCTCTGGCCGCCTTCTCTTCCTCCGCTTTCTGCTTCTGCTCGGCGGCGATACGGGAAGCATCCCGGATCAGCTTCTCCTCGTGCTCCTCCCGCATATTATCGATCTTCATGCGGCTCAGGCTTCCGTAGGTCAGTGCCCGGGTAAATACTACGCCGGGATCATTGGTATGAACATGGACTTTTACAATATCGTCATCGGATACCATGACAATGGAATCACCCAGAGATTCCAGGAACTCACGGAAATTCACAGCCTCTTCCGGAGTATAATTGCCCTTTTCCAGGTTGATAATGAATTCGGTGCAGTACCCGAATTTGATCTCTCCCAGATCTTCTGTCTTAGCCAGTTCTCTGGAGGAGACATCCGCCTTCGGCATCTGATCCGCCGGTGCTTCTACGATGACATTCCCCCGCAGTCCTTCCAGGGCACCTTTCATCACCTGCATCAGTCCCTGGCCGCCGGAATCCACCACGCCGGCCTGTTTCAGGACGGGAAGAAGTTCCGGTGTCTGGGCCAGCACCTCATCGCCCCGGGCAATGATGGCCTCCAGCATGGCTTCCAGGTCAGTCATCTCCGATGCCAGTTCCACGGCCTTCTCGGACATCCCCTTCGCCACCGTCAGGATCGTACCTTCCTTCGGCTTGATAACCGCTTTATAGGCAGTCTCCGTCGCTCTCTGAAATGCCTGTGCCGCCACATCCGGGGTGATCGCTTCCACATCCCGGATCTCTCTGGTAAATCCACGAAGAAGCTGAGAAAGGATAACACCAGAGTTACCTCTGGCCCCCCGCAGCGATCCGGATGAAATGGCCTTCGCCAAGCTGGTGATGCTCACTTCCTGCAGCTGATTTACTTCCTTGACGGCGGAGAGAATCGTCAGGGTCATATTGGTCCCTGTATCTCCGTCCGGCACAGGGAACACATTCAGATCATTAATCCACTCTTTATTATTTTCAAGATTCTTCGCACCTGCCAGAAACGCCTGTTTCAGCAGATCGGCATTTATCGTTTCGATAGCCAATGTTTAACCTCCCCGGCTGATCAGTCGATCACCCGTACACCTTCTACATATACATTGATTTTCCCTACCGGGATCCCAGTGAACTCTTCCACTTTATATTGAACGGTCTCGATCAGGTTCTCGGAAACCGCACTGATGCTTACGCCATAGGATACGATCACATGGAAATCGATGCTGATCTGCTTCTCATCTACGGTGACATTGATCCCCTTGGTAAGACTTTCCTTCTTCAGGAGCTTTACCAGGCCGTCTTTCATGTTAATAGCGGCCATACCGACAATACCAAAACACTCTACCGCGATCGTCCCGGCATATTTGGCAATCACGTCGGTATCGATCAGAACCTCACCCATCTCAGTGATGATCTTACACTTCATAATGTACCTCCTGTAGCAGCTCATATGTACATAGCGTGTCTATTATAGCCGTTTTCCCCCTGAAAAGCAATAGAAAATAACTAGGCCGAATTTCACGGACCGCGGATAAAAAAAAGTAAAATTCTGCTTGCAAATCCTTTTTGTTTCTGGTAAGATAAAAAATGTTCTGGGCTTACTAATACTAAAGTCCAAATACCTGTAAGGAGGTGCGGTCATGGCAAAGTGTGCAGTATGTGGAAAAGGCGTTCATTTCGGTAACAACGTAAGCCACTCTCATAGAAGAACCAACAAGATGTGGAAGTCCAATGTGAAATCTGTAAGAGTGAAAGTTAACGGCGCTACCCAGAGAATGTATGTTTGCACTTCCTGTCTGAGATCCGGAAAAGTAGAAAGAGCATAACTTTGGAACATCTGAAAAAGCATTTCGCCGAGGCGAAATGCTTTTTTCGTTTCCTTATTAATAATTTACGTCTGTATTTTTACTCTGCTTCTGTATTACTTATCCGTATCTGTCTTTTTCGGATCTTCCTTCACGTCTTCCTCTTTTTTCTTCCCGGCTTTTTTTACGGCAGCTGCCACTCCGGAATCCCTCAGCGGATTGTTTCTGCCGACGGTAAAGC
>CAMOYN010000168.1 GCA_946630035.1 uncultured Lachnospiraceae bacterium | reverse complement strand
CCATCCAGGATCATCTGATCACCGGTGTAAGCATGGATGGTGGTCATGAAGCCCTTAACGATGGGAGCCAGTTTGTTCAGATGATAAGCCATGGGAGCCAGGCAGTTGGTGGTGCAGGAAGCAGCGGAGATGATGGTGTCATCTGCGGTCAGGGTGTTCTCGTTGATACCGAAAACGATGGTAGGAAGATCATTTCCGGCCGGAGCGGAGATAACAACTCTCTTGGCACCAGCTTTGATGTGAGCTTCTGCTTTGGCTTTGGAGGTGTAGAAACCGGAGCACTCCAGAACTACGTCTACACCGATCTCGCCCCAGGGCAGCTTGGAAGCATCGGGTTCTTTATAAATGGTGATCTTGTGATCATCTACATAAATGCAATCTTCACCGGCTTCGATCGTTCTCTTTCTGTTGTAGCCTCTCTGAACAGAATCATATTTCAGCAGATGAGCCAGCATAGCAGGGGAAGTCAGATCGTTGATAGCAACTACTTCATAACCCTCAGCCTTGAACATTTTACGGAAAGCCAGACGGCCGATACGGCCAAAACCATTGATTGCAACTCTAACAGACATTTGAATACCTCCTGTATTCTTTTCACTTGTTTTTTTTCCGCCGGTCTTGCCCCGGCTCTTGATGCAATTATAGCAGGAACTTTTTCCGGGAGGCAATCAGATTCGTTTCAGGAAGTACTTTTAAAGTATTACATAATAAAATAAAGATATTTGTACGTTTCACTTTATTTTATTAAGTTTGTTTTTCACTATTCTCTTCTCTTTTTCTCATTTTTATTGCAGCCTTCTTTTTCCCTTTTGGGAGAATCTTTTGGAAAAGTCTTTTCTAAAAGTCTTTTTTAGAAGTTGTATATTATTAATGTAAGAACATTAATTATCTCTTATTGACTTTTTTCCCGGGGGAGCCTATTCTTATTCTGAGGTGTTGTTATGGAAGAAAACCGTTCCCAGAAAGTTCCGAATGCAAATACTGTATATCGTTATATCTACCGACATCCGAAACAATCAAAACAGACGATCACCGAGGATCTGAATCTCAGTTCTCCCACGGTGGGAGCCGCTCTGAAGTATCTGCAGGAGCGGGAACTGATCCTGAATGATTCTCTTCTGGAATCCACCGGCGGCCGGAAAGCCCGTACCTATCGCTGTGATTATGAAGCCAGAACGGCACTGGGCATGGATGTCACGGTCAATCATATCAGCCTGGTTCTGATCGACATGAAGGCCCATATTCTTCACTCGGACAGAATCCGGCTCTCCTTTGAGGACAATCCTGAGTATTATCGTTCCGTCGGGAATCTTCTGCAGCAGTTTCTGGACACCTCGGAGGCGGACCGGGATAAGCTGCTGGGGCTGGGAATCTGCCTCGCGGCGAATATTGCCCGGGATAACCGGACCATTACCAGTGCCCGGCAGATGGGGCTTCCTGTTGATTTTTATGAGAAACTGAAAGAATATATCTCCCTTCCTTTTCTGATGTTCAACGATGCATTTTCCGGTGGCTTTGCGGAGTTCTGGGATCTGGAGCAGAATCAGACCATCCTCTATCTGTCCCTGAGCAATAATGTGGGCGGTTCGATGGTAAGCCGCCGGCAGATCTATCTGGGGGACAACAACCGGGCCTGCAAATTCGGGCACATGACACTGGTGCCGGAGGGGCGCCCCTGTTATTGTGGGGAAAAAGGCTGTGTCCAGGCTTACCTTCGGGCGGATCTGCTCTCCGATCTGGCGGAGGGCAAGATGGATCTCTTTTTTACCCGGCTGGAGCAGGGTCAGGAGCCCTACCGCTCGGCCTTCCGCACCTATCGCCATTATCTGGCCATCGTGGTAAATAATCTGAGAATGCAGTACGACTGCGATATCGTTCTGGGCGGATATGTGGGCTCCCAGATGCAGCCCTACCTGGAAAGTTTCCGGGAAGAGGTGCAGGAGAGAAACCGTTTCCATGAGGACGGAAGTTTTCTGCGCGTATGTAAACATCACTATGAAAATGCCGCCATCGGTGCTGCGCTCTATTATATCGATCATTTTATCCGTTCCATCTGATGTTACTGTTCACCCCCCTGCGTAAAGCGGGAGTCTCAATGAAGGGACATGATAATTATGCCTACAGAAAAGGCTTCCCATACCCGGGAGATCTACCGCTATCTTCACAGGCAGGATATGGTCTCCCAGCAGAAGATCGCCTCGGATCTGGGGCTCAGTATGCCCACGGTTCTTCCGGGACTGAAAGAACTGCGGGAGCAGGGGCTGATCCGGGCCGATGATGTTTTTGCCTCCACCGGAGGCCGGAAAGCCCGGGCCTTCCGCGTTGATCCCATGGCCAGAATCTCCATGGGCATGGAAATCTCCGCCCATCACATCAGTTTAGCCGCCATCGACATGAAGGGACATATCCTGTGTTCCAACCGGATCCGGCAGAAATACACCGACAGCCTGTTTTATTATGCTACACTGGGGAAGCTCCTGGAGAATTTCCTGACGGGCAATCATCTGGATCGGGAAAAAATACTGGGACTGGGAGTGAGTCTTCCGGCGATTATCCATGAGGACAGAAAACGGGTCAAAAGTGCCCGGGTACTGGGGGCTCCTGCCGATCTGTACGAAAAACTGAAAAACCATCTGAGCATCCCTTTTCTTCTTTTCAACGATGCCAATTCCCGAGGTTTCGCCGAATGGTGGGATCAGGAAACGAGACGCACCATCATATATCTTTCCCTGAGCGGAACCGTCGGAGGGGCCATGGTGGCCGGCGGAGAACTCTATCTGGGAGACAACCAGAAAAGCTGTGAATTCGGCCATGTGACGCTGATCCCGGACGGACGTCCCTGCTACTGCGGGCAGCGAGGCTGTGCCAATGCCTATCTCTCGGCCAGTCTCCTCTCCAACATGACGGAGGGAAAACTGGACCGTTTCTTTGCCCTGGCGGATGAGGGGCAGGAGCCCTATGCCACGGCGCTCCGGGAATATCTGCTGTATCTTGCCATCGCCGTCAACAACCTCCGGATGCAGTATGACTGTGATATCATACTGGGTGGTTACGTCGGTGCCTACATGAAACCTCACATAGACGATTTCCGGGAGATGGTCCGCCAACGGAACCGGTTCCGGGATGACGGTCTGTTTATTCACTGCTGCCGGCATCGCTATGAGACGGCCGCGATGGGAGCCGCCCTCTTCTTCGTGGAACAGTTTATACAGAATCTGGAATGAGGATGAAAAAAAGCCGGGAAAAACGAGGTGTCGTTTTTCCCGGCCTTTTCGTATTTTTATTTGCGGCGGAAAGGACGCAGAATCTTACTGCCTTCCTGAATCTCCGGTTCTGTCTCCGGTTCCTCTTCGGAATCCTCCTCATCATCGACCTTGATGGTATCCAGGAGACGATCCCAGTCGACCTCGCTCTGCAGGATATCCGGTATGGCACTGTCGATGAAGGACTGCATCTCTTCCTCCGGAATATTCTGTACGGCGAAGGCGCGAATCCAGCTGTCGCCGGTGGAGAGACGGTAGAAGGCTTCCGTAATCCGGTCGTCCTCCTCGCCAAAGGTCGTAAACATAAACTCCAGGAACCATTCCCGGCAGTCAATGCCGTATTGCTGGATCAGGTCTACCATCACTTCCGTGGGCACCACATCTTCGAGCCGGACGGCGATGCCGCTGCGGCAGTCGTAGGAGTCCCGGGTATAGATGTCCACCGTCACCTCTTCGACTTCTCCCTCTTCTTCATCCTCGGCCGCCGGTGAGACTTCCACATCTTCCCGGTTCATCAGCTTCGGAATCAGATGATCATAGAATACATCCATGGAAGGAGCGCCGGCTTTTCGGTACATCTCTCCCAGCTCCACGGCCGACCCGGTATTGGTCACCACAAACATGGCGGTGATATCTCCTTCTTCATCGGCATAGCCGTCATAGATGGTTTCCCCATCGGAATAGACGCCATCCTTGGCCCGGCGCATGCCCCGGCTGATCTTGGAGACAAATACCACCGGCTGTCCGGAGAATCCGGAGTATATCGCTTTCTTATTCAGTTCATTTAATCTTTCCGTTTTATCCATTTTGTTCCTTTCTCTTTATAAGGGGTAGAATACAGGACTGCGGTGACGGTATACGGCATAATGCCGGAAACCCACGGAGCGAAGGAACTCTCCGGCTTCTTTAAAACAGGCTCCCAGATCTTCCGGTTCATGGGCATCGGATCCGATGGTCACAATCTCTCCGCCCAGTTCCCGGTAGCGTTTCCAGACCTCCGGCATCGGGTGACCCCAGCCCAGCCCGGCACGGAACCCGGCTGTATTATACTCGATTCCCTTTCCTTTGTGAATCACTGTTTTCAATATTTCATCCAGAATATCGCCGTAGCGCTCCCAGGTATAAAACCGGTTCCGGTTCGGTCCGTACCGCACCACGTAATCCAGGTGCCCGGCGACATCATAGCAGTCAAACTGTGCCAGATTGGTCAGTTCTTCCTCAAAGTAGATCCGGTAAGCCTCTTCCTCAGTGATCCCCTCGATCAGTTTTTCTCTCTCCCAGGGATCGATATGCCGGGTGACGTGGGTGGATCCGATCACAAAGTCAAAGGGATAGGAATCCACCAGTTCCCCCGGCAAGGTTCCCAGGTGGGGCTGCAGCCCCAGTTCCAGGCCAATCCCCAGATCCATCCGGTCCTGATACTCCTCCCTCAGGGCTCCCATGCCGCTCATATAGGCATCCATATCCAGGAGAAAATCAAATTCTCCCGGAGGAAAATCCGGATCGTGGTGATCTGTCACCGTCATCTGCTTCATCCCCAGTGCGATCCCCCGCTCGATCTGCCGCCGCGGATCCGTCTCGGAGTCACTGGAGAACGATGTATGGAAATGAGAATCCGCTATCATTTTTCACTATACCCCCTATCTTCCCTCTGTCCCAGGGCCCGACTCCTGCCGGGAAATATTTACTGTTTATCCAGCAAAGCCAGCAGCTCCCGGTGGTCCGTGATCTGTTCCCCGGCCTGCAGAACGTTCTTCCGTTCCTCCTCGGTGAGCCGGTTCCAGGGTTTTTCTTTCTTCGCATACCAGAGGGCATGCATACCGGCATGTTTTGCACCCTGATAGTCCAGGTTGAAATTATCCCCCACAAACAGGCACTCCTCGGCCAGACACCGTGCCTTCTCCTGCACAACGGAGAAGAAACGGCTATCCGGTTTGTCAAAAAGTGTCTCTTCACTTACCACTACAAAATCCAGGTATTTTCCCAGTCCCAGAAGCTGCAGTTTCCGGTACTGGATCCGGGCCGTCATATTGGTACCGACCCCGATCCGGATGCCCCGGGCCTTGAGTTCTTTCATTACCTCTTCGATATGATCCTCCAGCTCCATGGCCGAAAGCAGTGTCTCCCAGTAGCAGTCATAGAGTTCCAGCACATGGGGAAACAGTGGCAGGGTTTATTTTCTTTGGCTCAAAAATCAC
>CAMOYN010000167.1 GCA_946630035.1 uncultured Lachnospiraceae bacterium | reverse complement strand
CCGCCGTAGATGACAAACACCCGGGTGCCGCCGTATTTCTTCACCAGTTCCCCGACCTTCTTCTCGGTCTCCGGACCGAACACGATCTCCGTAGGTGCATAATAATTAAATTTCTGCATATTTTCCTCCTATATCCATTTCTTTTACAGTTTCAGCGTCAGGCTCCGTCCCTCCGGGACATATCTGCGGTACTTGATTCCCACCATATCCATCATCTTCTTCGAAGCGATGGTGGCAGAGGAATCCATATATTTGTCACTGAGGTAGATCACCTCCCGGATTCCCGTCTGGATGATGGCTTTCGCGCATTCATTGCAGGGAAATTCTGTGACATAGATCCGGGAATTCTCCAGGGAACCGCCGCTGTAGTTCAGGATAGCATTCAGCTCTGCGTGGCAGACAAAGGCATACTTTGTCTCCAGCATATCACCTTCCCTCTCCCAGGGCATCTCGTCGTCATCACATCCCGTGGGCATGCCGTTGTATCCCACGGAGAGGATCTTGTTGTTCTTATCAACAATACAGGCTCCTACCTGTGTGTTGTTGTCCTTGCTCCGCTCTGCCGAGAGCAGCGCGATACCCATAAAATACTGATCCCAGTTGATATAATCCTGACGTTTCATATTCCTGTCTGCCGCCTCCTGCACTTTTCCTCAGTATACGGCAAAAGTTTTTAAATATCAACCGGATTGTAACATTGCTTTTCTTCCCGCGGTACCGCTGCGCATTCCCCCTTCGTCACCTACGACTGTGCCCGCGCCCCCGAAAACCCGGTATAAACCGATGGCGGGGTGATGGCGGGCCAAAGGCTCATACAGACTTGAGTTTTCCGGATTCTGAGATTATAATGTGATTACAACAGCAATAACCGTGTGTAATATGTGGGAGAAACACTATATGGAAAAGAACTCAAAGGACAAGGATTTACTGCGCGGATTATACAGCGATCTGTTTGAAAATGTCATCTCAGGCGCGGCAGGGAACAGAGGCGACCAGAAAAAGCCCGTGGCTTCCAAACGGCCTTCGGCTTCATCCGAAAAGAAGAAACCGGTTTCGGGGAAGAAGGAAACGCCGGTCCCGTCCGAAGTCACGCCCATCCCGGTGACGGAGGAAGATGCTCTGAAGATGGCGGAGGATGCCCTTCAGGACGCCAAGAGGGTTTTCGGGGATCTCCCTGTACAGACTTCCGCCGAACCGGAGAAAACGGAAAAGCCCGCCGAGCCGGAAACAGATCCCATGGAGGATCTGGACAAGCTGATCGGTCTGACCGGAATCAAACACGATGTCAAGGAACTGATGGACTTTGTCAAGATCCAGAAAATGCGCAAGGATGCGGGGCTGAAATCCGTTCCCACCTCCCTTCATCTGGTTTTCACCGGGAATCCCGGCACCGGCAAGACCACCGTCGCCCGAATCATCGGACGTCTGTACAAGCAGATCGGAGTTCTGGAAAAAGGCCAGCTGATCGAAGTGGACCGCTCCGGACTGGTAGCCGGCTATGTCGGCCAGACCGCCATCAAAACCCAGGAAAAAATCAAGGAAGCCATGGGCGGAGTGCTCTTCATTGACGAAGCCTATGCCCTGGCCGGCGGAGAACAGGATGCCTTCGGGCAGGAAGCCATCAACACGATCCTGAAAGCCATGGAGGACAACCGGGACAATCTGGTAATCATTGTCGCCGGATATACGGAACCCATGGAATATTTTATCAACAGCAATCCCGGCCTGAAATCCCGTTTCAACAAATACATCGAGTTCCCTGACTACACCATCGACGAGCTGGAAGCCATCTTCTATATGAACTGCAGCAAGTATGACTATGTCGTGGAAGAAGACGTAAAGCACCAGATCCGGACTCAGATCGTGACCCGCAAATTCCTGAATCTTGAGAATTTTGCCAATGCCCGGGAAGTACGCAACATGTTCGAAGAGATCATCACCAACCAGGCCCGCCGGGTGGCTGCCATGGAGTCCCCCAGCCACGATGACATGATGAAGATTACCCTGGACGATCTGTCCGACCCCGTTGCCGCCGGGGTCACAGAAAGCCCTGCGGAGGCCCCCACCGGGACAGGCTCCGCGGATCATGACGAAGCGGACAGCCCTGCAGAGACAGTGCCTGTAGCACCGGACGAACTCCCGGAGACAGAGACTGTGGCAAAGGATGAATCTGTCACGGAGACACCGGCTCCTGAGACACCTGCGGCGGAAATATCTGCTCCAGAAACACCTGTGGCGGAGACACCGGCGGAATAAATTCCCGCCATCGGGACCTGTCCCCCATGGTGGAAAACAGATACCCTGGCGCATGACTGTGCCAGGGTATCTGTTTTTTCTGCCAGAGGGACCTGTCCCTGGTGGTGGCGCGTGGCTTATCCCAGGGGGATTTCGACGACTTCTGCCATACGGGTGAGGCAGAGTTCGATCTGCTCGGAGATTTCCTGCTCCATGCGGGCGGTGATCTCGTCGTTCTTCTCTTCTTCCAGGTTGCGGAAGAAGGAGGCCTTGACATCGGCGCTGACGGATTTCATCCGGGAGGAGAAGGAGTTGCGGGGCACCATCTTCCGCATGGGTCTGGGAAGATCGGCTTTGAGCAGGGCGCCCTGCATTTGTTCTTTGCCCAGGAGAAGTACCAGCATGGACAGGAAGGCTCCGATCAGGATGCCGGTCAGGCCGCTGGATACCAGGGCCACTCCGCCGCCGCCGCAGATCAGGGCGACCAGGAGGGAGATGATGGAGTCGATCATCCAGGTGACTTCTTCCACGGCGAATACATTTTTGGCGTCGATCCGAAGATCCAGATCCGAGGCCGACAGATAAGAATTCAGGCTGAGGGCGGTGAACGGAATACTGTGTCGGATGCAGATGGGTTCGGTGTATTCCTCCAGTTCGTCCGCCACCGGCCGAAGCCAGCTGGTGATGCACTTCGTCAGCAGTCCCCGGGCCTCATCGGTTCTCAGCCAGTTGGCGATCTCATTGCGCATCACTTCGTCGGTGTCTGCGAGTCTGCGGATCTCTCCGTTTCTCCACTTTTCAAAGGTGGGAACGGCTACCTGGGTGAGGATGGGCTCCACCAGCACATCCACCGCATCGTGATAGAGGTCTCCGATGTGTTCGCGCACGATCTTCTCCACTATGGTGGAGGATTTCAGCTGTTCCAGTTCCGCCCGGAATTCCCGCATCTCTTCGTCGATCTTTCCGCTCCAGGCCAGGCCCCGGGCTACGGCAAATTCCGGTTCGGTTCCCCGGATCACCACGGCCTCGGGGAAGACTTCGGCGCACCACTGGCGGATGGCGGGCAGACGGGAGACCCCGCCGGTGAGGAACAGGAGCTCCGGTTTCTCTCCGGAAATATGTTCCCGTACATCCCGCAGGCTCTTTATGAAGACATAGCGGAAGGACTGATTGCCAAGGCTCTGGCAAGGCCCGTCCGTCAGACGTTTTGCCTCGACCTCGTCCATCTTCAGTGTCAGCCGCAGAGGTTTATCGAAGAAGATCTGGATGGTCTCGGTGCAGGGGTTCTCCTTCCAGTAACTTTCATCGCTGTAATACTTTTCCTTCAGACGCCGGGCCGCAAACTCACAGTAATTCTTCCAGGGTTCGCTTTGGGCAAATACCTCCCGGATCTCTTTCGCTTTCGGGGACGCTGCCACTGCATCCTCCAGCAACATCTCATCCATCTGTCCGCCGCCCAGGGCCACCTCTCCGGCGGTGTGCATCTCCACTTCTCTTCCGCCGCATACATAGGCGAAGTCCGTGGTGGAGGAACCGATGTCCACCACCAGCACCGGTTTGTTCAGGATGTCGTAGCCCACCTGCAGATGTTTGGACTGACAGGCGCTGACCATCGCGGCCCGGGACTCGGATACGATCCGGGTCGGCGGATATCCGGCCTGTTCAAAGATCGCCCGGTATCTCTCCCGGGTATTCTTGTCCCAGCCGGCGGGGCATCCCACATAGAAACAGCTGTCATCCCCCTTTACCATAGAACCACTGGTGTAAAGCTCTCCCAGCAGACCCGCCGCAAAAGCGGTAATCTCTTCTTCCGCCGTGGGTGAGGTCAGGAACCGGCTCTTAAAACGAAGCTTCCGGGTAACTGTGTCGGCCCGGTAACAGGCCTTCTCTCCGATCAGAAGCTCCCCGCTTACCAGTTTGGCATAGGCTGTAATGAAGCTCTGGACTCCTCCCACGCTCAGCATCTCCGGCGTTTTGGGATCCTTTTTATCCAGTCTGGCGACAGCGCTCTCTGCGTCGCCCAGATCCAAGCCATAAAAACGTTCCATCACATTCCTCCCGCCGCGAGGCCCTTCTTCAACAACTTTCCTTCCGAAATCAGTGCCGGCCGGATGGTTCCGCGCCGTGTGGAGGGCAGCAGATCAAACAGTTCCGCCGATTCCGGCCCGTACTCCACAGCTTCCACCTGGTTCTGATGCAGGAAATATTTCACTTCCGATACCCGCTCCAGAGCAAAATCTCCGTCTCCGCTGTAGGCAGCCTCCAGGAGACCGGACAGCAGCTCCAGTTCCTGGGAGGAAATCTTCGCGGTCCCGACCGCCGCCTCGGCCTGTTTTTTCTCCCAGGCTTCCTCCGAGGCCGCATCCTTCATATTCTGATCCACCAGGGCCAGGGTGCGGTGCAGACAGCGGTAGATCTTCCGGGCATCGGTCTTCACCTCCACCTTCTGGGAGGGTTCCTCGGTTTCCTTCGGCTTTACCGCGATCTGCCGTCCTGCCTGGAGCAGACAGATCAGCCCCGCCGCCAGCAGCGCTGCCGCGATCCACATGGAGAAGGGCAGGGGATTATCCATGGCACTGTGCATCGCCATCACCAGGGACAGGATCCCGGACAGAGTTCCGATCCCGGTAAAGATCCACATCTTCTTTTTGCCCGCCGGCTTCGCCTTCGCCGGGGTAGTGTGCCAGACATTTGTCTCCCCCACGGTATCCACCAGGGGCAGGGCCGTCTTCACAGCACTCAGCATGTAGGACGCTCTTCCCAGCTCCCTGGGATCCTCACAGGCATCGTGGAACCGATACTGAAGGCGCTCCAGCTCCCGGTTCAGTACCGGCAGAGCCGCTTCCGCATCCCTTGCCTGCCCCAGCTCTGCCAATAATTTTTCCTGGTTCTCTTCCAGCATTTCCTGAAATGTCATGAGGTCTCCCTCCCATCCTTCGTTTCTTTCCTGCAGGTAATTCTCTCCGTCCTGCGAAACTGTCATTACCCCTGCAGGTAAAACAGCCGGCCATGCGCAGACACTGCGCCTGGCCGGCTGTTTCTTTAAAGACTCGCTTGTAATGTTGTCCCTCGGGAATTTCCAGGGGCAAACAGACTGATTTACGCGTTATACTCCTTGCACAGCTCGTCGGCCATATTCTCCAGAGCGGCCCGGCTCTCGTCGTTCAGGGCGGACTTGATGGTTACCGAATTCTCCAGATAGGTGAGGTTCTTCGATCCGGCGAGTTTCTCCTTCATCACCTT
>CAMOYN010000166.1 GCA_946630035.1 uncultured Lachnospiraceae bacterium | reverse complement strand
CTAGAGCACACGGTTCATACCCGTGGTGTCAGGAGTTCAAGTCTCTTCTCCGCTACTGTGGCGGAGTAGCTCAGCTGGCTAGAGCACACGGTTCATACCCGTGGTGTCAGGAGTTCAAGTCTCTTCTCCGCTACTGTGGCGGAGTAGCTCAGCTGGCTAGAGCACACGGTTCATACCCGTGGTGTCAGGAGTTCAAGTCTCTTCTCCGCTATTTGGGCGAACCGGTGGGTTCGTCCTTTTTTTGTCTTTTTTTGAAATTACATTGACATTTTCCGGGAGTGGAATGACTCCGTGGGAATGTACAGGGGGATATATGAAAGAAGATTACAATACATTACATGAGCTGGACCGGGAACTGATGCAGCTGCTGCTGAAGAGAGCGGCTCTGGCGGATTTGCTGAGGGAGAGCGGACATGGGGAAGAGCTCTGGAACCGGGAGACCGAGGAGGAACATCTGCGGGAATCCGGCCGGATGACAGAGGATCCCCTCCTGCGGGAAGCGCTGCAGGAAACCATGTTCCAGGTGCGGACCGTGGCCAGAAAAAGGGGAATGGCAGAGGACTGGGCGAAGGCGCAGACGAAGGCCAACGGAACAGAGGCCCCGGAAAAGGACAGAACCGGAGTGGCGGATCCCTCCGGATCGGAGAAAGAAGGGCATTTTCTCCCGGTAAGATCTCTGGATACCTGCGGAGCAAGGATCGTCTTCCAGGGGGTGGAAGGGGCTTACAGCCATCAGGCTATGCGGCAGTTCTTCGGCCGGGAGGCGGACGCATCCGCGGTACCCACCTTTGAGGCCGCGGCAGCAGCAGTGGAGGCCGGTGAGGCGGACTTTGCCGTCCTTCCCATCGAAAACACCACGGGAGGCGCCGTGGGAGATGTACTGGATCTCATGATGAAGTACCACTGTTATACCGTGGCTGAACTGGATCTTCCCATCCGCCATGTGCTGCTGGGCCTTCCGGGCACGGAAATTGCCGATATCGATACCGTTTACTCCCATCCCCAGGGACTTCTGCAGTGCAGCGAATTTCTGGAACAGCACCGGGAGTGGGCGAGAATTCCCTTCAGCAACACCGCGGCCAGCGCCAAGAAACTGGTGGCCGACGGGAACCGGCACCACGCTGCCATCGCCAGCGAACTCTGCGGCGAGCTCTACGGACTCTCCGTTCTGAAGACAGGAATCTCCAACAATAAAAACAATACGACCCGGTTCATCATCGTCACCAGCCGCCGCATTTACCGGGAAGATGCCGGCAAGATCCGGATCTGCTTCGAGTGCCGCCACGAGACCGGCGCCCTCTACCGGATCCTGTCGAATTTCACCTTCAACTCCGTCAACATGACCAAGATCGAATCCCGGCCGATCCCCGGCCGCCAGTTCGAATACCGCTTCTTCGTGGACTTCGAAGGCAACCTCCGGGACGCCAATATACGCTGCGCCCTCTGGGGCATCCGCCACGAAACCAGCGTCTGCCGCATCCTAGGCTGCTTCTGACCACCCCACCACCGGGGACAGGTTACTCCGGCGGAAAAGCCATCGGGGACAGATCCTCATGACCAATGTGACATAGGCAAAAATGTTTCTCCCGGGGGATTATTTTTGACTATGGAACATCGGGTCATGGCGACCTGTCCCCGGTGGTGGCCTGGCGTCGGGTGGGTTATTCGACCTGGGTGAGATCTTTGACGCGGGCGGGTTCGGCCATCAGGGAGTAGTTCGTGTGGTAGATCACGAAGCCGGGTTTGGCGCCGGCGGGTTTTTTGACGTGTTTGCGCTGGATGTAGTCGATTTCGACTTTGGCGGCTTTTCTCTCGGAGGAGTAGTAGCCGGCCAGGGCGCCGGCTTCTTCGAAAACCCGGTCGGGGAGTTCGCGGCCGCCAGATTTTACGATGACGTGGGAGCCGGGGGTGCCTTTGGCGTGGAACCACCAGTCGCCGCCGTCGGCGAATTTGAAGGTCAGTTCTTCGTTCTGGAGGTTGTTCTTTCCTATATAAATATCAAATCCGTCGCTGGAGATGTAATGGAAGGGTTTGCTGGTGATCTTCGGCTTTTTCCCCTGGGGGGTGCCGTGGCGGCGGATGTAGCCGGACTCGGTCAGTTCCATCTTGATCTGGGAGAGGTCGGCTTCCTGCTGGGCGATCTCCAGGGCTACCTGGACGGAACGGAGATGATCGATCTCCTGACTGGTTTCCTCCAGCAGGGTGGTCAGGGCCTCATGGGTCCGTTTCAGCTTGTTGTAGCGGTCGAAATATTTTACGGCATTTTCCTGGGGGGACAGGGTCGGATCCAGGGGAATGGAGACGGGCTTGTTGTCGTCGTAATAGTTTTCGGCCTCCAGGGTTTTTGCTCCTGGCTCGACGCTGTAGCCGTAGGCCTGGATCAGCTCTCCCCAGATGCGGTATTTTTCCCGTTTCTCCGTATCTTTCATCTGCTTTTTCTGCAGCTCATATTTCTTGACATTGCGTTCCAGCGCTGTCTGTACAATCTTGCGCAGGTCCGTGGATTTCTGACGGATCCGGGTGAGGACGCTCTTTTCCCGGTAATAGGTTTCCAGCACCTGGCTGATGTCGGCGCCGGTCCTCTGCTCGCAGTCCTCGTAAATGGTCAGAGGGATGGCAGCGTATTCTATGGGTTCGTCGTGGCGGTAGATGATCCGCGGTGAGAACCTTCCTTCCCGGATATCCTCCATGAAATTACAGAAGGTGTGCCAGAGATGGACTTTCTCCGGATCGCTCAGAGCCTGCACCGGGCGGGCGGACTCCACTCCGGCCCGGGAGGTGATTTCCTCCGCCATCAGGGGGCTGATGCCCGTGAGACTGGTGTAGAGAGCCCTGGCCACCGTCTCCGGTTTTGCCAGGATTACCCCGGTGAAGAAATCTTCCTGCACCGAAAGCGGATCGGCCTTGTGGACCGTATCCGGGATGAAATAGGTGCGCCCCGGCAGGACTTCCCGGACGGAGCTGATGTTGCCGGAGATGTGCTTGATACTGTCGATGATCCGGTGTTCTTCATCGGTAAAAATGATGTTGCTGTATTTGCCCATGAGCTCCACGATCAGAATACGCCGGCACAGATCCCCCATCTCATCCAGGTGCTCCACCTCGATATTGACGATCCGCTCAAGGCCGGGCTGGGTGATGGAGAGAATACGGCCGTTCCCCATGTGCTTCCTTAAAACCATGCAGAAATTCGGCGCCGTTGCCGGCGCCGCTTTATTCTGATCCGTGAGATACAGGAGGGGAAGACTGGCACTGGCTGAAATCAGAAGCCGGGACTGCCCCTTCTCCCGTTTTACCGTCAGGAGAATCTCATCCGCTTCCGTCTGCGCGATCTTGCTGATCCGCCCGCCGGTGAGCTGCCGGTCCAGATCCCTCACCAGATTTGCCACTGTAATACCATCAAATGCCATTTCCCAAACCTCCCAATGAGCGCTGAAGTTAAGCGCGGAAGGGCAAAAGCTTTATGCCCTCTTCGTTGACTTTCTTAATTACATGGATTATAATGGACTTCAAATGCAAAGTCAACAGGAGTAGTTTATGATCAAAAGTATGACCGGCTTCGGGCGTTTTGAAGCCGTGGATGAGAAACATAAAATCGTGACGGAGATCAAATCGGTGAACCACCGTTATCTGGATCTTACGATCAAGATGCCCAGACGTTTCAACCGGTTTGAGGCGAGGATCCGTACGTTGATGAAGGAGTTTGCCGGCCGTGGCAAAGTAGATATCTTCCTTTCCTATGAAGATTATTCCGATGACAATCTGGTGCTGCATTACAATGAGAATCTTGCCTCGGAGTATCTTCAGTACTGCCGGAAGATGCGGGATACCTTCGGTGTGACGGACGATGTCACGGCTTCCCGCCTCGCTTCCTTCCCGGACGTGCTTACCATGGAGCAGCAGGAAGAGGATGAGAGCACCGTGTGGCCGGCTCTCGAGGCTGCCATCCGTGGCGCCGGGGAAGCTTTTGCCTCCCAGAGAGCGGAGGAGGGGCAGAGGCTGGCGGAGGATATTCTCGGGAAACTTGCGAATATGGAGGAAGAGGTATCCTTTATAGAAGCCCGTTCCCCTCAGGTCGTGGAGGAGTACCGGCAGCGCCTCTCGGAGAAGGTGCGGGAACTCCTGGAGTCCGCCACCGTGGATGAATCCCGTCTGATGACAGAGGTCGCGATCTTTGCGGATAAGACCTGTGTGGATGAGGAGACCGTACGTCTTCGCAGTCATATCCATGAGATGCGCAAGACTCTGACCGACGGGAACCCGGAAGGGATCGGACGGAAACTGGATTTCCTGGCCCAGGAGATGAACCGGGAAGCGAATACGACCTTGTCAAAGTGCAATGACATGGATATTTCCGGCGCAGCCATTTCTCTGAAGACCGAGATTGAGAAGATTCGCGAGCAGGTGCAGAACATTGAGTAAACTGATAAATATCGGCTATGGAAATGTGATGAACGCTGACAAGATCGTTGCAGTAGTCAGCCCGGACTCGGCGCCGATCAAACGAATGGTCCAGGCGGCCAAGGATGCCGGCATCGCTGTGGATGCCACCCAGGGGCGGAGGACCAAGGGCGTGATTATTACGGATTCGGAACGCATCATTCTGACGGCCTTACTTCCGGAGACCATTGCTGGCCGCTGCCAGCAGGAAGGATAGATTTATATGAATGAAACAAAAGGAAAACTGATTGTTATTTCGGGGTTTTCCGGTGTGGGAAAAGGGACGGTGATCCGCCGTCTGATGGAGAAGTATGACGGATTTGCCTTCTCGGTGTCGGGGACTACCCGCTACCGGAGAGAAGGCGAGACCGACGGTGTGGAGTACTTCTTCATGACAAAGGAAGAGTTTGAAGCAGGGATCGCCGCCGGCAGATTCCTGGAGTACGCCCGTTACTCGGACAATTACTATGGTACGCCGGCGGACTACGTCTTCGGAAAACTGGAGCAGGGGATTCACATTATCCTGGATATCGAAGTCCAGGGAGCTCTGCAGGTGCGGGATAAATGTCCCGAGGCTCTGATGATTTTCCTGATCCCGCCGGATGCCCAGACGCTGGTGAACCGCCTGACCGGCCGGGGAAGCGAGACCGAAGAGCAGATTACGATGCGGCTGACCCAGGCCGTCCGGGAAGCGGATACCGCGCCGGAGTACAAGGCCATTATTGTCAATGACGATCTGGAGCGGACCGTAGAGGAGATATACTCTCTGGTACAGAACCCGGAGGGGATGAAGAAGTTTTACGATGCAAATGCCGGAAAGATATCCGGAATCAAACAGGATCTTATGGAGATTCTGAGAACCAGGGAGGCTTAAACGATGATACATCCTTCATATTTTGAACTGATGCAGCTGGTAAATAAAGACGTAAAAGATGGCGAAGAGCCGATCGTCACCAGCCGTTATTCGATTGTTCTGGGAACCGCCAAGCGGGCCCGCCAGCTGGTGGCGGCTGACCGTACCTCTTATAATGGTCATGAGGAGAAGCCTCTGTCCATCGCAGTGGATGAGCTGAAGAACGGAGATATTCACATT
>CAMOYN010000165.1 GCA_946630035.1 uncultured Lachnospiraceae bacterium | reverse complement strand
AAAATGATCCATGTTTCCTCCTATGGATGCTCTATACGTTAACGATTTCACAAATTAATATAATAATAAAATCCTGTATACTTTACAACAAAGCTTTTTATTTTTCAAGGTATTTCGGTCATTTTTCTTTCGAAAAAGAGCTTTTTCCGGCGGAAAAGCTCCTTTGCAATCTAGATATGATGCACAATTCCCGAACATGAAATCGTTTTCGCATTTTCAAGGCATTTCATTGCCATCTGTCAGACATTATATTTCCCCCGCATAATCTCCGCCTTCGGCATCCACCGCCTCCGGCCAGAGGTTTTACGCTCATCCCATAACCGTTACCACTCACAGCCCGCAGGCATCGGGGGCTGTGGGTGGTAACTTCTGACAGGCTTATGCCTCTGTTTTCTTCACACCCAGAGTCACCTGCTCGCCATTGATCTTCCAATCTTTCACATAACCTTCGGTTGTACCAACCGTCAGATCATCGCCCATGACATCGCCCAGGAGGTCTTTTTCATGAGCCTGCATAACAGCTGCCACCTTGTCATTACCGGCGGCATATACATGGATATGGTCCATTACCTCAAAGCCGGCTTCTTTCCGCATGGTCTGGATCTTGCTGGTGATCTCACGCAGGAATCCTTCCTCCAGCAGTTCGGGGGTCAGGTTGGTATCCAGAACCACCGTCCACTCGCCGTTGATCTCGGATACATAGCCGGGGGTCTGGGCAGTCTCGATCAGCAGATCCTCCTCGGACAGGACAGCCTTGCTGTCGTCTGCCAGGGTCAGGGTCAGCAGACCGGTATCCTTCAGTTCTTTCATGGCGGCATTTCCGTCGATTTCGGCCAGAATGCCCCGGATCTCACCCAGTTTCTTGCCGTATTTCGGTCCCAGAGTACGCATCTGCGGTTTGAAGCTGTAGGAGGTGAAATCCGCCACTTCATCGGTGAACTTCACATTCTTCACATTCAGCTCGTCTTTAATGATATCTCCATAGAATTCGGAGAGGTCGACCGGGGTCTTGACAAACATCTGGCCGATGGGCTGGCGGTTCTTGATATTGGCGGTATTCCGGCAGGCGCGGCCCATGGCCACGATCTTCAGCACGGCGTCCATATCCTCTTCCAGCTCTTTGTCGATCCAGGCAGGATTAGCCACCGGGTAATCGGTAAGGTGAATGCTCTCGGGAGCATTCTGATCCAGACCGCGTACCAGGTTCTGATACATATCCTCTGTGATGAAGGGTACCATGGGAGCGGCCAGCTTCGCCACGGTAACCAGGGTGGTGTACAGAGTCATGTAGGCATTGATCTTATCCTGCTCCATGCCCTTCGCCCAGAAACGCTCTCTGCTGCGGCGGACGTACCAGTTGCTCATGTCGTCCACGAAATTCTGCAGGAAACGGGCGGCCTCGGGGATCTGATAATTCTCCAGGGCGTTATCGACATTCTGGGTCAGGGTCGTCAGCTTGCTGAGCATCCAGCGATCCATCGCCGGAAGTTTATCATATTCCAGCTGATACTGCAGAGGATTGAACTGGTCGATCTCTGCATACAGCACATAGAATGCATAGGTGTTCCAGAGGGTTCCCATGAATTTCCGCTGCCCCTCGGTAACGGCTTTGCCGTGGAAACGGTTCGGCAGCCAGGGGGCGGAGTTGATGTAGAAATACCAGCGGATCGCGTCGGCGCCGTACTGATTCAGCGCATCCATGGGATCCACGGCGTTGCCTTTGGATTTGCTCATCTTCTGGCCATTCTCATCCTGAACATGGCCCAGAACGATAACATTTTTATAAGGAGCCTGATTGAAAATCAGGGTAGAGATCGCCAGCAGGGAATAGAACCATCCACGGGTCTGGTCCACGGCCTCACTGATGAAGTCAGCCGGGAAGTTCTTGTGGAACAGCTCCTGATTTTCAAATGGATAGTGGTACTGGGCGAAGGGCATGGAGCCGGAGTCGAACCAGCAGTCGATAACTTCCGGTACGCGGTGCATCTGTTTTCCACATTCCGGGCATTTGATCGTCACGTTATCCACAAAAGGACGGTGCAATTCCACATTTTCCGGGCAATTATCAGACATCTGCATCAGCTCTTCCCGGGAACCGATGGCATGCTTGCAGCCGCATTCGCACTCCCATACGTTCAGAGGAGTACCCCAGTAACGGTTACGGCTGATGCCCCAGTCCTGGATATTCTCCAGCCAGTCGCCGAAACGGCCCTTGCCGATGCTCTCCGGGATCCAGTTGATGGTGTTGTTGTTGCGGATCAGATCCTCTTTGACGTCGGTCATCTTGATGAACCAGGACTCTCTCGCATAGTACAGCAGAGGAGTGTCGCAGCGCCAGCAGTGAGGATAATCATGCTCAAATTTCGGAGCGGCGAAGAGCAGCTGCCGTTTGTCCAGATCCTTCAGAACCTCGGGATCGGCGCTGATGGCACCTTCCTTGATCTCCGCCTCGGTGGGTTTGCAGCGCATGCCGGCGAAGGGAGTTCCCTCCTTCAGCACACCCTTCTCATCCACCAGCTGAACGAAAGGAGCGTCGTATTTGCGTCCCACCCGGGCGTCGTCTTCACCGAAAGCGGGAGCGATGTGAACGATACCGGTACCATCCGTCATCGTTACATAGTCATCACAATAAATAAAGAATGCTTTCTTGTGCTGTTTTTCAGCTACATCGGCAGCGGCCTGATACAGCGGCTCGTATTCCTTGTACTCCAGATCCGTACCGACCATGGTCGAAAGGATCTCATAGGCCGGCTGGCCGTCCTTTGCCAGATCACCCAGCACGGTATCCAGCAGAGCCTGCGCCATGTAATAGATGCAGCCGTCGGCGGCCTTTACCTTCGCATAGGTCTCGGTGGGGTTCACGCAGAGAGCGATGTTGGAAGGCAGGGTCCAGGGTGTGGTCGTCCATGCCAGGAAATAGGCATCTTCGTCTTTTACCTTGAAGCGAACCACGGCGGAACGCTCTTTTACGGTCTTGTAGCCCTGAGCTACTTCGTGAGAGGACAGAGGGGTGCCGCAGCGAGGGCAGTAGGGAACGATCTTAAAGCCCTTGTACAGCAGGCCTTTCTCCCAGATCTTCTTCAGAGCCCACCACTCGGATTCGATGAAATCATCATGATAGGTAACATAAGGGTCGTCCATGTCAGCCCAGAAGCCGACCTTGCCGGAGAAATCCTCCCACATTCCCTTATAGCGCCATACACTTTCTTTACATTTCTGGATAAAGGGCTCAATTCCGTATTCCTCGATCTGCTCCTTGCCGTCCAGACCCAGCTCTTTCTCCACTTCCAGCTCTACAGGAAGTCCGTGGGTATCCCAGCCGGCTTTTCTGGGAACATTGTACCCTTTCATGGTACGGTAACGGGGAATCATATCCTTGATAACACGGGTCAGCACGTGACCGATATGAGGCTTGCCATTTGCTGTAGGCGGGCCGTCATAGAACATATACTCCGGGCCCTCTTTACGGGTATCCATGCTTTTTTCGAAGATCTGGTTGTCCTTCCAGAACTCTTCCACTGCCTTCTCACGTTCCACAAAATTCATATCTGTGGGGACTTTCTTGTAAAGCATTCTCAGAACCTCCTGAATATAAATGAACCTTTAGAAAACCGATTGTTCCGGCAGGGGGAAATCCACCTCCGCCGCAAAACAGTATGATATAGAAAAAGCCTTCGTCCAAACAAGGACGAAGGCTTAAAATATGCTTTCGTTGACCACCGTGTCTGCTGCATACCGCCATGAATCTCAGTGGGCAGATCCATCGCACTCCTATATGCGCCCCGGGTAACGGCGGGACCGTCTGAGTCTACGGGGAGGGAGAGCAATCTTCCTGACATGGCCTGCCTACTCACTGGCATGGAGCCAGTCTTAGCTCTTCTTCCCTTCGGTCAGAAACTCCGGAGTGATTTTCCGATCTCCGCTGCTGTCACCGGCCTCTCATCCTCGCCGGTTCGCTGTAGACTTTCCGGATACGTACTCTCTCCATCAGCGTTCACTATGATGTGCGCCTTTTACGCACGCGAAATATTATATAAGAAAAAACCCGGATTGTCAAGGGTAGAATTTCAACAAAGGCAGGATGCCCAGGAGGAGACAGGGGACGGACCTTTGTCTCCTAACCAAAAGACGCCGGAGACAGGGGTCAGACCCCTGTCTCCGGCGTCTTATTGGTTTTAGGAGACAAAGGTCCGTCCCCTGTCTCCTTCTCCGGTTATGCCCAGGTGCCGTCCCGGAAGATGGGTTCGGTGGTGCCGTCGGGGCGGATGCCGTCGATGGCGAGGTCGTCTGCGCCGACCATGAAATCTACATGTATGATGGAGTCGTTGATGCCGTATTTTCCGGCTTCTTCCATCGTCAGGTTGTCCCCGTCGGGGAGGACTTCCTTGAATCCCATGCCAACCGCGCAGTGGCAGCAGGCATTTTCGTCAAACAGTGTATTGTAGAAGAGGAAGCCGCAGGCGTTGACCGGGCTCTCCTTGGGTACGAGGGCAACTTCTCCGAGCATGGAGGCACCTTCATCCATTTTCAGCATCTTCTCCAGAAGCTCCTGCCCCTTGGCGGCCTGGCAGGACACCGCGCGGCCGTCCTTGAATGTGATGGAGAAGTCTTCGATGAGCTGGCTGTTCCAGGAGAGAGGCTTCACCGCCACCAGGGTGCCTTCGCATTTTCCTGCTATGGGAGAAGTGAAAATCTCCTCCGTCGGCATGTTGGGGATGTAGAAGGCATCGTTCTGTGCATTTTTGGCTCCGGCGCCTTCCCAGCGGGCCTCGGGGATCAGATCCACGGTAAAATCGGTTCCGTTGGCGCTGTGATAACGCAGGGAGGAGAATCCCTGTTCATTCAGCCAGGCGGCCTTTTTCTCGATGAAATCGGTGTGAGCCTTCCAGTCTGCCACGGGATCGTTGTCTTCCCTCACCCGTACGGTGCGAAGGATGGCATCCCACAGGAGACTGACCGCCTCTTCCTCCTCGTGATCCGGGAAGCATTTCTTCGCCCACTTTCCCGAAGGGTAGGCGGCGATCACCCACTGGTGCTTCCCGTCGATGGCATTCCGGTAGGGTTTCACGACGGTGGCGCGGCTCTGCATGACGGCGGACAGCTTCTGCGGATCAATTCCGTTCATGGCGTCGGGATCGTCCGAATCCACGAAAATGCGCACCGGCAGGTCTTCCACCATCTGTTTCATCTTGGCTTCTTCCCAGGGCAGAACCTTTGCCAGCACCTCCTGATCGGCGTACTGATAATTCAGACGGCTCTGGATGTCACTGCTCCACTCCACATTGACCTTCTTCGCCCCGGCCTTGTAGCATTCCTCGATCACCATCGCAGCGAATTCATGCTGCTCCACCGCGACATAGAGGTTTACGATCTGCCCCGGCTGCACATTGGCGCCGGTGCGGACAATCAGTTCTGCGTATTTAAGGAGCAATTCTTTTGTAATTTTCATGGTAAATCCTTTCTTTCAGCCGGGAAACAGCCTAGATACGAACCAGTATCCAGACTGTTCCTTCTGTAAATCTTTATCTCGGAAGCAGATAAGACTCCCACCTCTTTAGGTGGGAGTAAAAGAAC
>CAMOYN010000164.1 GCA_946630035.1 uncultured Lachnospiraceae bacterium | reverse complement strand
ATGGGGAGACGTCCGGACCGGGCGGTCATCGTATACGGAAACTGGATCCGGCGGTTCTATCCGGACGTTCCGATTATTATCGGAGGAATCGAAGCCAGTCTTCGGCGTCTGGGACACTATGACTACTGGTCGGACCGGGTGAGACCCTCCATTCTTATGGAATCACAGGCCGATATTCTGTCCTATGGGATGGGAGAGCGTTCCATTCCGGCCATCGCGGAAGCTCTGGCGGCCGGGATTGCGGTGCGGGATATCACCTGGATTCCGGGAACCGCAGTTCACCTGACCCGGGCGGAAGAAGTACCGGAAGCGGTTCTGCTTCCTTCTTTTGACGAGATTGTGGCAGATAAGCGAAAATATGCCGAAAGTTTTGCCGAGCAATATCGTAATACAGATCCCTTTACCGGGAAGCGGTTGATAGAAGCCTACGGCAGGAAGCAGTTTGTTCTGCAGAATCCGCCGGCGGCCCCGCTGTCTCAGCAGGAGATGGATGATATCTACGCCCTTCCTTTCTGCCGCACCTGGCATCCATCTTACCAGGCAGCCGGGGGGATTCCGGCTCTCGCAGAAGTAAAATTCAGCCTTGTGAGCAACCGAGGCTGCTTTGGAGGATGCAGTTTCTGCGCTCTGACCTTCCATCAGGGGAGGATTCTGCAGACCCGCAGTCATGAATCGATTCTGGCGGAAGCCGTTCAGATGACAAAAGATCCGGATTTTAAGGGATATATTCATGACGTGGGAGGTCCGACGGCCAATCTGCGGCATCCCGCCTGTCAGAAACAGTTGACCCGGGGAGCCTGTACCAACAAACAATGTCTTTTTCCTGCGCCGTGCCGGAACCTGACGGTAGATCACACAGATTACAGGAAGCTCCTGAAAAAACTCAGGGAAATTCCCGGCGTGAAAAAAGTATTTATCCGCTCCGGAATCCGCTTTGATTATGTACTGGCGGATGCATCCGATGCATTCCTCCGGGAATTATGTGAATATCATATCAGCGGACAACTGAAGGTAGCCCCGGAACATGTATCGGACCGGGTTCTGCAGCTGATGGGAAAACCTTCCTATCAGGTATATCAGCGGTTCGCGGAAAAATACAGCCGCATGAACCAGCGGCTGGGAAAAAAGCAATACCTGGTTCCTTATCTGATCTCTTCTCACCCGGGATCGACGCTGAAAGACGCGGTGGCGCTGGCCGAAGCGGTCCGGGATATGGGATATATGCCGGAGCAGGTGCAGGATTTCTATCCGACCCCCGCGACGGTATCTACGTGCATGTACTATACCGGCCTGGATCCGAGGACGATGCAGCGGGTGACGGTGGTGCGGGATCCCCACGAGAAAGCCATGCAGAGAGCTTTGATTCAGTACCGCGACCCGAAACTCTATGATCTGGTGAGGGAAGCGCTGATCAGGGCGAACCGGCAGGATCTGATCGGATATGATAAGAAGTGCCTGATCCCACCGCGCCCGGGCACCGGACGCTACAAAAACACAAAGAGCCGAACCGGCGGCAGACATCGCTGATGGTTCGATATAATAGGAGGAAATAATACTATGGACCAGTCTTTTTACACTGAAAACCGGAAATCCCTCTATGGGAATATCCCTGCAGGATCCCTGATCGTGCTTTTCGCGGGACGGGCGCCCCGGAAGACCGCAGATGAGATGTATCCGTTTTTTGCGGACCGAAGCTTCGTCTATTTTACAGGAATTCATCAGGAAGAGACCGTCTTTCTGGCGGCTGTCTCCGGCGACGGTGTGAAAGAAACCTTGTTTCTTCTCCCCCATGATGAACATGCGGAACGCTGGACCGGACGCCGGCTGAGTGATGCTCAGGCGGAAGCCTTTTCCGGTATTGGCGACTGCCGGGAACTGTCCGGATTCGCTGCATATTTCCGCCGCCTGGCCCTTTCCGGCGACTATGAAAATCTTTACCTGGACATCGATCAGCTGACAGCCGATGAGCCTGGGCGGGATGCGATGAAGCTGGCCGCACTGGCAGGGGAGCAGTTCCCCTTCCTGGTCCGGAAGAATCTGCATCCTCAGATCTGTTCTCTGCGGACCATTAAGAAGCCCTGTGAGATCGAAGCCATGAAGCGGGCGCAGCTGCTGACGAGAGATGGCATCCAGGCGATGATGAAGGCATCCAGACCCGGGATGTATGAATATCAGTATAAAGCGGAATTTGATTATGCACTGGCACAGCAGGGAGCGCTGGTACCGGCCTTCCCTTCCATTATCTCCGTAGGACAGAACAATTTCTGCATTCACTACCATGAGTACAGCGGTCAGGCAAAGGACGGGGATATGGTGCTGAACGATGTGGGCGCGGCCTGGGACGACGAGTGTACCGATGTGTCCCGCGGATGGCCGGTCAACGGACGGTTTGATGATCGCCAGCGGGCCCTCTATGAATGCGCCTACCAGACATCCAATCATATGTTTGAAATTCTGAAACCCGGCATCCCCATGAAGGATGTGGACCGCATAGCCCACGATTACTGCTATGAATTGCTTCATGATCTGGGACTGGTGGCCCGCAGGGAAGAACTGGGACGTCTGATGTGGCATGGCGGAGCTCACCATGTGGGACTGGATGTCCATGATGTGGTGAAATATGATGGTCTTCTGGAACCCGGATATGTATTCTGTGTGGATATCGGAATCTACTGTGAGGACTGGGGGATCGGATTCCGCCTGGAAGATAACTGCCATATCACCGAGAACGGATGCGAAAACCTCTCGGCAGTCACTCCTCGTTCCATCGAAGATATTGAAGCCTTTATGGGAAGACGCTAGAGAGACGGAGGCGAATATGGCAGCAACGATTGTTGAATGGTTTATTCATGCCATGGATGGACTTCCCGCGGAGCTGATCGTCTTTGTGGTTTCCATGATACCGATTGTGGAACTGAGGGGTGGTATTATCTGTTCCTCCCTGCTGCAGCTGCCCGTCATGAGAGGGGTTGGATTCTGCCTGCTGGGGAACATGATTCCGGTTCCGCTGATTCTCCTTTTCATTACCCCGGTGTTTGCCTGGCTCAAAACCACCCGCCTGTTCCGGCCGATGGTGGAAAAACTGGAGACCCGTTCGCTGGGAAAAAGTGAGCAGGTGAGGAAATACGAATTCTGGGGACTGGTTCTTTTTGTGGGAATCCCCCTGCCGGGAACCGGGGCCTGGACAGGATCCCTGATTGCGGCCCTTCTGGGGATCCGTTTCCGGAAAGCACTGCCGGCCGTCTATGCAGGCCTGCTGATTGCCACGGCTATCATGTGTGTTATTTCCTATCTTATACCGTCTCTGATTGCCGGAGTGATGTGAAAGGAGTGGGGATGGAAAAGCAGAACTGGAAACCGGGGAATATGATCTATCCGGTTCCGGCCGTGATGGTGAGCTGTGGGGAGGCAGGAAAAAATCCGAACATCATCACTGTCGCATGGTGCGGTACAATTTGTACAAATCCGGCCATGGTTTCAATTTCTATTCGACCAGAAAGGTATTCTTATGGTATAATAGAAAAGACGAGGGAGTTTGTGATCAATCTGCCTACGGGGGCTCTCTGCCGGATGACGGATTACTGTGGCGTCAAATCCGGCCGGGATGTGGATAAGTTCCGGACCCTGGGACTTACGCCCCAGGAGTCTGTTCATGTACAGGCACCGGGCATCGCGGAATGCCCTGTCAATATTGAATGTAAGGTCACGGAAATTCTCCCGCTGGGGAGTCATCACATGTTCCTGGCCGAGGTACAGGGAGTTTCTGTGGCAGAGGATCTTATGGATGACAAAGGAGGATTACACCTGGAGCGGGCGGATCTCATTGCCTATTCCCATGGAACGTATGTGAGACTGGGGCAGGAGATCGGACGGTTCGGGTACTCCGTCAGACGAAAACGAAAGAAATAAAGGGAGGTTTTGGATGAGCAAAGAAGTTAAAAGCGAACGCGTCCGCAGAAAACAGCGCAGAAGAAAGGTCCGCCGGTTTATTCGTGATTTTATTATTATTCTGCTGATTGCCGGAGTAGTGATAGGTGTTCCCTTCCTTACAAACCGGAGTATCGGCTCCTATGCAAAGAGCGCGCTGGACATGGGGAAGACAGCGGTTCAGTATGTACGGGAGAATGTTCATCCGGGAGAGATCATCAATAAATTCAAGAAGACTCCGGAGACAACGGCAGCCCCTACGACGGAAGCCGTTACGGCAGAAGCTACCACGGAAGTGGTGGTAACGACAACGGTTCCGGAGACCACCGAACCGCCCAGACCGGAAGTGGTCTATACGACTTCTTATGACTCTGAGATCCGTCAGAAGATTGATAGTATGACGCTGGAGGAAAAGGTGGCGCAGCTCTTTGTAGTGACACCGGAATCCCTGACCGGAGTGGAACTCGTGACCGCCGCCGGCGAGATGACCAAAGAGGCGATCAATTCGATTCCTGTCGGTGGTTTCCTCTACAGTACACAGAACTTTGAGAGCGCTGACCAGGTAAAACAGCTCCTGGGAAATGTTCAGACCTATATGCAGGAGCGGATCGGCGTGCCCGCGCTGCTGACGGTGAATGAGGAAGGCGGCGTGGTTACTACCGTGGCGGCCTCCGAGGTGCTGGATGTCCCCAAGGTAGGCAACCTGTCGGAGATCCGTAACGAAGAAAAGGCGGCTGAGGTCGGTGAGACCATCGGAGGATATCTTTCTGAACTGGGATTCAACCTGGATCTGGCACCGTCGGCCGATATTCTTTCTAACAGTAACAACACAGAGCTGGCGGGCCGTCTGATGGGAACGGATCCTTTGATGGTGGCAAAACTGGCAAAGGCCATGGCGGAAGGTCTGCAGAGCAAAGGCGTTATGAGCGTCTATAAACATTTCCCCGGCATGGGGTCTACCATCGGCGATTCCCGTGAATCCGCCGCCGGCGCCAAGATCTCGATGGATCAGTTGCGGGAAGACGATCTGTTTACCTATCAGGAGCTGATCGCCGAAGGCGCCCCGATGATCATGACCGGTGTATTCCGTATGAACAAAATCACGGAAGTGGAGAAAATCCCGGTCTGTATGTCCAGTGTGATCGTGACCGATCTGCTGCGGCAGGAGCTGGGGTATGAAGGCGTGGTAATCACCGATGTGCTGAATGTACCGGCGGTTACAAAACACTATACTCCGGCCGAGGCGGCGGTGAGAGCCCTTTCCGTAGGAAACGACCTTCTCCTGCTCCCGGAAAACTTCCAGGAAGCCTACCAGGGCGTGATCCAGGCCGTGACGGACGGAAGCCTGCCGGAGAGCCGGATCAACGAGTCCCTGCTGCGGATTCTCCGCCTGAAATATAAGATGATGAACGGCCAGATGGGCATGGAAACGACGGCGGGAACCACTGCGTCGGACGGGGAAGAGTCCCTGGAAGCTGCCGCGGAATCCCAGGAAGGCGATGTGGCAGAGGAGAACGAAGAAGCTGCACCGGAAGATACGGAAGCACCGGTTGAGGAAGAAGCCGTTGAGGACGTCCCTTCCAATGAAGAGGCAGACGGCGGAGATCCGGATGATGCCGAATAAGGCGCTGGTATTATAATAAGAAACAGTCGATATGAGAGCATTCCACAGGGGCATCCTGTGGAAGCTCTCTTTTTATCTCGGAAGGAGATAAGACTCCCACCTCTTTAGGTGGGAGTAAAAGAACAAA
>CAMOYN010000163.1 GCA_946630035.1 uncultured Lachnospiraceae bacterium | reverse complement strand
AGGGGACGGACGTGTGTCTCCCTTTTGGGAGACACACGTCCGTCCCCTGTCTCCTTCGTCTGTCCCCTGTCTCCTTGTGTGCAATGAGTCAGTAAGAACCGTCCCTTCTGACTCATTCTGACTCAAAGGTTTTTAACGATTGTCAGGATATTCTGGCCGTCGCGGTATTCGTAGCGCATGTCGTCCATGGTTTTCTTTGCCATGTAGATTCCCAGGCCGCCGATCTGGCGTTCTTCGGCGGAGAGGGTTACATCCGGGTCGGGTTTGGCCAGAGGATCGTAGGGTACGCCGCGGTCCAGGAAGGTGATGGTGATGGTCCTGGGTTCCTGGGAGGTTTCCACCCGTACGGTGGCGTCGCCTTCTCCGGGAGCGTAGGCGTAGTTGGCGATATTGACGTAGAGTTCCTCTACCGCTATGTCGATCTGCATCTGTGCTTTCATCGGGCAGTCGATCTTTTCCAGTTCTGTATCCACGAGGGCCAGTACCTGTTCCAGGTTAGCTACGGTTGCTTTGATCGTTATTTCCGCCATATTTTTATTCCTCCGATCCCATAAAATGCAGTCCCAGCATGGTGATATCGTCAAACTGAGGCGCGTCGCCTACAAAGGCATCGATGTCCGCTCGCACGTTGTGAAGCAGTTCTTCCGGTTCTGCGTCCGGATTCCGGTTCAGGGCCGCCAGCATCCGGTCGGTGCCGAACAGTTCCACCTTTGCATCGGTGGCTTCGGGTACGCCGTCGGTGTAGACAAACAGGCTGTCGCCCGGATACAGTTCGAATTCATGCTCTCTGAAGCGCATACCCTCCATGGTTGCCACGGCGGGGGAATGGCGGTAAACCACCAGTTCATACTGGCCGCCGGCGCGCCGCAGTACCGGATGTTCATGTCCGGCGTTGGCTGCCATGCCCTTACCGGTTTTTACATTCAATATAGCAAACCAGACCGTGACGAACAGTTCTGCCTCATTGCCCTCGCAGAGCTGGTCGTTCACATACTGCAGGATTTCCGCTGGGGTGCCGCCCATCTGGGCCCGGTTTTTGATCAATGTCTTGGCAATCACCATGAACAGGGCTGCCGGTACGCCTTTGCCGGATACATCCGCCATGACCATCCCCAGATGATCTTCGTCCAGCAGGAAGAAATCATAGAAGTCGCCGCCGACTTCCTTGGCCGGAGTCATGGTTGCATAAATGTCAAATTCCTTCCGCTCCGGGAAAGCGGGGAAAATCCGGGGCAGCATGTCCGCCTGAATCTGCGTAGCGATATTCAGCTCCGCACCGATCCGTTCCTTCTCAGCCGTCACATTTTTCAGGTTCTCGATATGGGTGGCCAGATC
Organism: uncultured Lachnospiraceae bacterium; assembly: GCA_946630035.1. Classification (GTDB taxonomy): domain Bacteria; phylum Bacillota; class Clostridia; order Lachnospirales; family Lachnospiraceae; genus UBA3305. The sequence continues at coordinate 4,346 of CAMOYN010000163.1, read as the reverse complement.
CTGTTCCATGCCCTTGAGGGAATGGCACAGCACTTCCAGCTCATCCCCCGTTTTCACGTCAAGCTTCGCAATCGGCGATTCGGTCAGATCCTTTCCTTCCTGCCGGGAAGCAACAAAGGAACTGGCGGCCTGAGCCATCTTCAGTACCGGCCTTGCCAGATACCGGTTGGCCAGAAGCATCAGCAGAATCAGGATCAGAGCCACTACAATGACGGAAAAAATCAGGGATCGCACAATAAACTGATTCAGCGTCGTCTGGATCGTGGACATGGGAATTTCCACCGTCACCAGAGCAATGGTCTTGCCATTCCGGACCACCGGCTGAATGGCGGAGGTATTATAGCCAAACTGACTCTCGGAAATGAAATAATCATCCGCCCGTTCCCCGGAGTCCACGATTCTCTTCGTAACCTCTGCAAAGGCTCCGTTGAACTCACCGATATATCCCAGAGGGAAGCTCTCCTCCTGCTTCACATAACAGTCCGTGATATACAGGATTCCCGGAATCCGATCCAGCTTTCCCTCTTTTTGTGCCTTCTCCACCGCCTCCCGGTCCATGACACTGACAAAGATATCATTGGCATTCATGGAGGCTCGAAGAGCTTCCAGCTGCTGCTTCAGTTCCTGATATCTCGGTGCGTTCTGCGCCTCTGTGAGTTCCTCCTCCGTCACTTCCCCCCGGGCGTTCCGCGTCACAAGATCTGCATAGTATTCCCACTCCTCATCGGTGAAGAAACCTTCTGCCTCTTCCGCGATCTGATAGGCATGGTTATTATAAAGCTTTTGGGTATCGTTCCGGAAAGTATAATAACCGATGGCACTCGTCGATCCCAGGATCAGAATTCCAAACAGCACCAGCCCGATGGCCAGTTTCCATGAAAGCTGCATCCTGCGAACATTTTTCTTCTTTCCCATGTCACACCTCCCCTATTATGCGGCGCGGCTGCGGTTAAATCTGTCTGGCCCGCATGGCGTCTATCTGCTGTTCATTTCTCAGAATCTGCAGCGGCTTATTCTGTTCGGCGGCAGAGCTGCCCAGCTGTTTCACCTGCAGATGGGTTCCCGGCGCCACAAAATTCAGCTCGGAGGCTGCCAGGCACTTAAGATGCCGGAGATCATCATACTCCGGATTCAGCTCCCGCAGCACCCTCTCCAAGGTCTCCTGCCCGACTCTGCGCGTCTCCGGATCCGGGATCTGATCCATCTCCGCAAAGCACAGATACCGGCCCGGCACAGATTCCGAATCCACCGCGAAACTGCACTCCTTAAGTCCCAGCTCCCCGCTGAGCAGCGTACCCGCATGCTGCAGCGTCAGAACATCAAATTTTTCTCCGGAAAGATTCAGTGCCAGATTTTTCCGAAGCCGGAAAGATACCATGGGAGACTCCCCATAGAAATCCTCCACCCGCACCACATCATAGGTATGATACCGGTACAGCCCGGAAAAATTGGTCACAATGATCTCATAGTCCTTCCCCTTCTCCAGCTCATGGGGAAGCAATGTTTTTCCGCCGTTTTCGCTGCTCTCGTAGGGCAGAAATTCAAAAAATGCACTTCGAGGCATCAGGGCATATACCGCCTCATCCATCCGCAGAGGGATGCCCATAAAACACTCCGAAGATACCAGGCAGAAGAAATGGCGGGGAACTCCGTGGGTAAAATATTCCAGAGCACTGTCCTCGGCTGAGTACACGCTCCCCCGAATCCCGCAGATGGCCCGCAGCTTCGGCCAGAGCCTTCGTGCGATACCCCCGAATCCCTTCCGGCACTCCGCTTCCACCCTGGCAAGCCGCTCCGGATCCTTCGGCAAATCCAGCAGATACTCCTGAACCGACGCCGGTATTCCCTCCGGGTCGGAGATCCGCCCGGCCCGCATATCCGTAAGCAACCCCTGCCAGTGACTTTCCAGATACCGGAAAAACAGCAGATGATCGTAAAGGAAGGGGGATTCCACCGTCTCCACCTCCGGCTCCAGCAGCCCTGCCCATAGTTTCGGGTAAAAGAAGCTGGTCATCCCCGGCTGAAAATACATACTGCGGCCGCCGACATATTCTTCCGTATCCAGCCAGCCGTTCCGGAACAGATTTCTTTCATTGGCAATGGAAAACAGTGTCTCTTTTCCCGGCGGGCCAGCCGGGTCGGTCCGATAGGTCACCAGCTGAAGCCGCTTGCAGGACGTGTCCAGTTTCATCGTATCCCGGTTGATCCGGTCCTTGATATTTCCGTAACGCCGCAGCGCCTCCTCGCTCAGAGGTATGATTTTCCGATGCCCGCTGGTGCCGCTGGTCCGTATAAAATGCCGGATCGGATAGGAGGTCAGCACCCCCGTCTCTCCCTGATAGGTTCGTTCTATCTGCTCTCTGACATCCTCATATTCTATGAGCGGAACCCGCTCCCGATATTCATCCACATTCTGAATCCGCTCAAATCCCAAGGCACGACCATACTCCGTATTCGCGTTGTCCGCCAGAATCTGCTGAAGATTCTCCCGGTTGACTTCGGCCGCCCGGGCACAATCCAGGTCAAAGGGATCCTTGCGGTCCATGTTAATGTTCATGCTCATCTCTCCTGAAAATAATATTGAGGGTATTAAAGCCCAGAGTAAAAGAATGCATCGTTACATCCGCCATCTGTTTCAGCATCTCGACTCCCATCAGGAAATCCCTGTCCGAAGTCTGATCGTTGAAAGGATCATAATTCTGTCCGGCGCAGCGAATCCGTATTCCGGTATTTCCTTCCAGCACAAACACGCGAAGATCCACACTATCGATCATGGGACTCTTGGTAATAATCACATTCAGCAATTCTTCAATGGCCAGCCCCAGACGCATCACCATCCGCGCATCCATATCGTGAAGTCTGCAAAAATCCGAAATACGTTCCGCGGCCATGCAGGCCTCGCGAATCTCTGCAGGAATGGAAAAATCCAGCACTTTATTCTCCCGGGTCAGCCGGTCATCCAGCAGCAGAATCCGGGACAAGGGGATGTCGGTTTTTTGAGAACGCCACGAAAGGATCATCGGAATCAGCAACGCAGCCAGCAGCGCCAGCAGACTGCTGAAGGGCAAAAACAGCCAGAGAATCCCCTTCTGCGCAGCAATTCCCCAGAGCACAGCCACCGGAAAAACCAGCCGTCGCAGTACCACCAGCAAATTGGCCACAGCGATACGGCCTCCCGTACTGAAACAGCTCTCCAGGACACAGCAGAGAGTTTCAAAAATCACACTGAGTCCCAGGCAGAGAAGGGGAATCTGCAGCGAATCCGGGATAGCATACAAACGCTGGATCGGCCCGGCCAGGACCGTCACCAGAAACGCGAACAGGCAGGATAAAACGGCACCCGTACGACTCTCCAGCCCTATCATGGTACGAATACCACTGTTTTCCCTGGCAGTATGATAGACCCCCATCATGGCATTTCCCGCTCTCGAAACACCACTGGAGATCACCAGAGAAAACTCTGAGAAGGAGTTCAGCACCGCCCAGATTGCCATGGCCTGTTCCCCGCCCGCCATAAGAATCAACCGGTTCACGGCCAAGAGCTTGCCTGTATCATACAGATTTCCCAGAGCGGCCGGAGATCCGTAGCGGAAGATCTCCCCGCACCTGGTTAAATTCAGACGTCGGAAATCAAAATGATAATTGGAAAAACCTGTTACCAGCGCAGCAAATCCATAGGAACAGGATATCAGCATGGCCAGGACACTGGCAAGAGCCGCTCCTGTGAGGCCCAGATGAAAAGGATATAACAATAAATAATCCAGCAGAACATCCGTCACCACCATGAGGAAGATCATCCGGGAAATCTGGCGGGTTTTCCCCTCCAGCTGTAAATAATTCAGCGGAATATAAGACAGAATATACACGGCTGCCCCGGCCAATGTCACCCGACAGTACTCCTCCACGGAAGACCGGATACTGCCTCCCACGGTCAGGATTCCCACCAGGGGCTCAAGAAAGACCAGACCCGCCACTGTCACCGCCACTCCGATCAGGGCGGCCATGGTCAGCGCTGTATGAAACAGCTTCTCCGCCTCCTGCATATTCTCCCGGCCCTCTTCCCGGGCCGAAAGCAGCGAAGCTCCGGAAGCCACCAGAGATCCCAGCGTACACAGGATCAGGTAAACCGGCAGGCTCAGATTTACCGCCGAAAGTCCTGTCCCCCCCATCCGCCAGGAAACAAAAAGGCTGTCAATCAGAGCATTGATTGTACCGCCCAGCACAGCAAACATAATAGGAAACAGTACCTTCCGGTACTCTCTGGTTAAAAAACGGTTATCCCGGCGCAGAGCCCTCTGGTCAGAACTCCCGGCATGATTTACATCCTTCCACATGAAATAATCAGG
>CAMOYN010000162.1 GCA_946630035.1 uncultured Lachnospiraceae bacterium | reverse complement strand
TGTCCCATTTTAACGTTTTCTGCGGTCCAGTTTCCTGGCCAGGAACATACCGATCCATTGAAGAAACTGTACCAGAAATACCAGAATCACCACTGTCACCAGCATCACACTGGTTTCATAGCGGTAATATCCGTAGCGGATTGCGATATCCCCCAACCCTCCGCCGCCTACAACACCCGCCATCGCGGAGTATCCCAGAATCGTCCCGAGAGAAATCGTCACTCCTACCAGCAGAGATATTCTCGCCTCGCCCATCAGCACACTCACGATGAGCTTTCCTGTTCCGGCTCCCATGCTCTGGGCCGCTTCCATCACACCCTTGTCCACTTCTTTCAGGGAAGATTCCACCATCCGCGCGATAAACGGCGCTGCTGCCACCGTGAGAGGAACAATCGTTGCTGTAGATCCGTAGCTCCTGCCCACCAGCAGCTTCGTCAGAGGGATTATTAAGATAAGAAGAATCAGGAACGGAACACTCCTCATGAGATTCACCGACACATCGATCAGCCGATAAATCCATTTTCTGGGCCGAATCCCATTCTCATCACTGATTGCAAGCAATATTCCCAGCGGCAGTCCCAGCACATATCCCATAAGAGTGGACATCAGCACCATGTAAAGGGTATCCCGCAGTCCTTCCAGAAGCATCTTTATCATTGCCATATCCCACATAAATGTCGCACTCCCATTCCTTCTGCTACTGGTAGATCAGGCGTCTTGCCGCCTCGGTCTTCGGATGATCAAATATTTCCGTCACCGTTCCCATTTCCGCGATCTGTCCGTGTTCCAGCACCGCCACCTCATGACACGTCTCCTGGATCACCCGCATCTCATGCGTAATGATAATCATGGTGATCTCGTATTGGCGGTTAATCTCCCGCAGGAGCGACAAAATCGATCCGGTTGTCTGCGGATCCAGCGCACTCGTCGCCTCATCACAGAGCAGAAGCTTCGGCTCCGCCGCCAGCACCCGGGCAATCGCCACCCGTTGCTGCTGTCCGCCGGACAACTGTACGGGGTAGGCCTTTGCCTTCTCGGCCAGCCCTACCGCCTCCAGATATTCCATCGCTCGCCGGCGTGCCTCTCTTTTCTTCACTCCGGCGACTTCCAGGGGAAAACACACATTATCCAGCACATTTCTCTGCTGAAGCAGATTGAAATGCTGAAATATCATCCCGATATTCTGCCTGACCTTCCGAAGCTCCCTTTCCGACAGCGCCATGAGATCCTTACCGTCAACGATCACATGACCGTCGGTAGGTTTCTCCAGTAGATTTATACATCGAACCAGCGTACTCTTTCCCGCTCCGGATAAGCCGATTATGCCGAAAATACGGCCTTTCTCAATGGAAAATGATACATCTGAGAGGGCCGTATTTTCACCGCTCTGTGAAGGATATATTTTCTGCAGATGCTGTACTTCAACAAAAGACATAATGATGCTCTCGTATTATTCTGTAAAAGGAATCACAGCTCCTTCATAGGTGTCCGTGATATAAGCCTGTATCTCTTCCGACTTCAGGGCATTTACCAGCGCCTGAATCCCCTCGCTGTCTTCCTGCCCCTCTTTAACAGCGATGATATTCACATAAGTTTTCGCCGCTTCCGAATCCGCAGTCTCATAAGCGATCGCATCCTGCGCCACGGTAAATCCGGCTTCCAGCGCATAGTTTCCGTTGAGTACCACGAAGGCAACTTCATCCTTCACCCGGGGAACCTGCGCCGCTTCCAGCTCCTGGATCTGGATATTTTTAGGATTATCTGTAATATCCAGAACGGTAGCTGTCAGACCGGCATCTTCTTTCAGGGTAATCACACCATTGTCCTGCAGAAGAAGCAGGGCTCTGGCCTCATTGGTAGTATCGTTCGGGACTGCAATTACATCGCCGTCTTCCAGCTCGTCCAGAGAGTTTTTCTGTCCGGGGTAGATGCCAAAGGGCTCATAGTGGATACCTCCGGCATTTACCAGATGGGTTCCCTGTTCCTCATTAAAATTGTCCAGGTAAGGGATGTGTTGGAAATAATTGGCATCGAAATCTCCACTCTCCACCACCAGGTTCGGCTGTACATAATCTTCAAACTCCGTCACTTCCAGCGTCCATCCCTCTTCGCTCAAGATGCCGGCTGCCTGAGCCAGGATCTCTGCGTGAGGGGTAGGAGAGGCCGCCACGCGGATCGTTCCCCCATTTCCTGCAGCTTCTCCACTCTCCTCAGAATCCGCCGCCGCGACTGCCTCTTCCGCCGCTTCACTTTCCACAGCGCCCGTTTCTTCGCCGTCTGCCGGAGCCGCCTCTCCGACAACACCTCCCTCTACTACCAGTTCTTCCTCATAATCCTTTCCATATGTGTCAAGCAGTGTCGCTTCGTAATCCGCATGGAAGAAATTCTCATCCGCCAGTGCGACGATCTCGTCATTAATCCAGTTCAGCAGGCTCTCATTTCCCTTCGTCACGGCCGGGGCGATCGTGTCCTGACTTCCGAGAGTCGGAATGCCTACCGTATAGCCTTCATTCTGAAGTGCATAGGCGATGACCTCGGTGTTGTCATTCGCCCAGGCCACGCCGTTTCCATTTTCCAGGGCGTTCTTGGCATTTGCGTAGGAATCATATTTCTGAAGCGTGATCTCCGGATTGTTCTCGATCAGATAGGTCTCCGCCGTCGTGCCGGAGATAACGATCACCTGGTCATCTGCCGTCAGTTCCGAAAGATCCGTGATCACCCGGCTGTCCGGAGACACCACTCCCAGCGCCACATTCATGTAAGGCAGTGCAAAATCCACCTTCTCCGCTCGCTCTGCGGTCACTGTGAAATTCGCCAGGATAATGTCCACCTTGCCGGTCTCCAGATACTCCACCCGGTTGGCCGCCTCGGTCGAAACATAATTGACATCCACCCCCAGATCCTGTGCGATCCGTTCTGCAAAATATACATCATATCCCTGGTATTCTCCGTTTTCATCCACGTAACCGAAAGGATTTTTATCGGAGAACACGCCGATATTCACGGTGCCGCTCTCCTGGATCTCCTCCAGCGTGCGGAAAACGGCATCCTTGCTTTCCGCAAGTACCGGTGCGGAAAAGCCTGTCAGGGTAAGTGCGGTAACGGCGCTCAGGCCCAGTGCTGCTGCTTTATATAATCTGTATTTTCTCATTGGATGTTCCTCTCTTATACTGTAAATTTATGTTTTTCCTTTTTTGTCGCTAAACAGAATCCCGGGAGATACACATACGCATTCGGCAGCAACACATGTATTTGGCAAATCCGACAATTCCGTAGTGTTTCGTCATCTCTGATCCCTCCCTGTTCCATACGCCGCGCCTATCCTGCGCCTGGCAGACACATAAGTATTTCCTTTTTACCTATGTGTTTTGTATGTTTTATGTTCGCATTATATACCAACTTACCTACCTTGTCAATATGTTTTTGCAAAAAGAAAACCGTGCGCGGCGATACGCCAGGCACGGTCAGGAATTTTTACTTTACAGCCTCGAATTCAAAAGTATGCAGGAATTTCTGTGCGCGTTCGGTGGCAGGATGAGTGAAAAAGTCGGCCGGTTTACCTTCCTCTACGATGTTTCCGCTGTCGATGAACAGGACACGGTCCGCCACTGCCCGGGCAAATGCCATCTCGTGAGTTACGATCAGCATGGTTCGTTCCTGCTTCGCCAGGTCCAGCATCACGTCGAGAACTTCCCGCACCATCTCAGGGTCCAGGGCTGCCGTGACTTCATCAAACAACAGAACCTCCGGATGCATGCAGAGAGCACGAACGATCGCCACACGCTGTTTCTGGCCGCCGGACAGCTCCCGGGGGAAGCTCTTCGCCTTATCGGCCAGTCCGACTCTCTCCAGCCACTGCATGGCTTCCTGCTCGATTTCTGCCTTATTTCTCTTCTGCACCTTTAGAGGAGCGATGGTAATATTGTCCAGCACGGTCAGGTGAGGGAACAGATCGTAGCTCTGGAAGACCATGCCGATCTTCTGACGCAGCCGGGCCAGATCCGCGCTGCGGACGTTTCCGCCGGCGGCATTCACGGTCTCCCCGTCCACCCGGATTTCTCCGCCCTGGATCTCTTCCAGGGCATTGATGCAGCGGAGCATCGTACTTTTACCGCAGCCGCTGGGGCCGATGATTACGATGACTTCTCCCTTGCGCACCTGAAAACTCACATCCTGGAGAATTGTCTGATCGCCAAACTTTTTCGTCAAGTGGTCAATTTCCAATAAAATCTGTGATGTATCCATTTATTTCCACCTCTTCTCCAGGTATTTTGCCAGCAGGCTGATGGGCCAGCAGGCCAGAAAATACAGTATAAACACGGTCAGATAAATACCGAAGGCCGCATTCGGGCTGGCCATACGGTTGGCTTCAATGATCTGCTGGGCCACCTTCAGGACTTCTACGACACCGATCATCAGAATCAGGCTGGTGGTCTTGATCATACGGGTGATCAGATTGATAGACAGCGGAATCAGCCGCCGGATCGTCTGCGGGATGATAATATAGAGATAGGTCTGCACCCGGTTCATTCCCAGGGCCGCCGCACTCTCATACTGATGCACCGGGATCGACTGCAGGGCGCCCCGCACCAGGTCGCTCATTTCGGCGGTTCCCCAGAGGCTGAACACAATAACCGAGGCCACTTCCCCCGACAGATCCCAGCCAAAGGCCCGGGTCGTTCCGAAATAAACCAGGAACAGCAGCACCAGCTGGGGCATGATCCGTATGAATTCCAGATATACCCGCAGGATCGCCCGCATGACGGGATTTTTCCATGTCATCAGCGCCCCCAGGAGAATTCCCAGAGGAATGCTGATCAGCACAGAGATCAGACTGATCCGCAGCGCGATCCACAGGCCGCCCAGGAGGCGGACCGCATTTTTTCCTTTAAATAATACTTCAAGCCCTAAATCCGGCATACATATTTCCCCTCTCAGCATTTCACATCGGACCGGTTATCCTATCCGGTACCGTCTGCACATCTCGTCATTACTCTTTATCGGATCAGTTTCCGAATCCGGCATAGCGAAGTCTCTTCTCCAGCCATGTGCCGAGGATCGATACCGGCAGCAGAATCATCAGATAGAACACCACCAGCAGGAAGAGACTTTCCACCGTGCTGTAATACAGGCCGATCAGATCCTTGGCGGTGAACATCAGGTCCATCAGACTGACGGCACTGAACACGCTGGTTTCCTTCAGCAGGAAAATGACATTAGCCACGATGGCAGGCATGCTCACGGCAAGGGCCTGGGGCAGAATGATATACCACATGGTCTGAAAATGACTGAATCCCAGACTGGCGGCACTCTCCCGCTGGATCTCAGGAATGGATTCCAGGCCACTGCGGAAGGCCTCCGCCATATAGCCGCCGCCCAGAAAAGCAAGTCCCGCGACACCACAGATCGCCGGATTCGTTTTGATTCCGATCTTGGGAAGGCCGTAATAGATGAAAAAGAGCTGCACCAGAAGCGGTGTATTCCGGCTGACTTCGATATAGATACCGACGATGGTCTTCAGTACCGGCACTTTAAAATACTGCACGGCGGAACAGATCAGTCCCACCGCCAGTGCCAGCAGGATGCCCTCCACCCCCAGACGCACCGTCAGCCATGCCGCTTTCTGATAGAGCGGCAGATACTGCATGATAAACTCCAGATCCACGCTGATTCCCCTTTTATATCAAAACTTTATCAAGAACGCCTCGGCGTTCTTGCCGCGCCGCGCAAGGTGCGAAGCACCT
>CAMOYN010000161.1 GCA_946630035.1 uncultured Lachnospiraceae bacterium | reverse complement strand
CATTTTTCCTGGCAACCGTAGACGGCGATCAGCCGAAACTTCGTCCCCTGGGAGCCCATTTCCTGTTTGACGGCAAGGTCATGTTCGGTGTGGGAGATTTCAAAGGTGTTTATAAACAGCTGCTGGCCAATCCCAAGACAGAAATCGTTGCCTGCAAAGCCGATGGTCACTGGATGAGATATACAGGAAAGGCTGTTTTTGAGACCGATCCGAAGTATGCCGAGGCCGCTCTGGACGCCATGCCGAATCTCAAAGGCATCTACAATGAGCAGACCGGTCACAAGATGATGATGTTCCATCTGGAAGATGCCACCGCCGTGGACATCGCCGTGATGGGCGAAGGCGTGAGCCTGATCTGAATTTAATCTGTATTTGTATTATAAAAAAGTCTGGTCATTTTTGGCCGGACTTTTTTCTGTTGGGGAGCCAAAATACAACCGAGGGATATCTCCAGTTTTTGACGGGAAAAGATTGAAAATAAATCCTGATCTTTGTATAATCATACACAAAGTGGCCTGTGACTACATATTTCAATCTCTGGCACAGGATGGGAGGGACAAGATGAAGATCGTACTTCAGAATCTGACGAAGAAATATCCCAACCGCAACCGTAAAATCAAGGAAGATGTGGTGGCGGTGAATAATTTTAATTTTGAGATCCCGGACGGGCAGCTGATCGGCCTGCTGGGGCCTTCGGGCTGTGGTAAGAGTACCACCCTGAATATGATCTGCGGCCTGGAGCAGCCCACGGAGGGCCGGATCTTTTTTGGAGAAGATGATGTGACGGACCTGCCGCCGGAAAACCGCGGGGTGGGTATGGTATTTCAGAGCTATGCGCTGTATCCTCATCTGACCGTCCGCCAGAATATCCGCTTCCCCCTGGAGAACCGCAAAGGAAAGGATAAACTGAGCCGGGAGGAGATGGACCGGATGGCGGAGGAGGCTGCGAAGCTGGTGCAGATCGACGGGCTGCTGGACCGGAAACCGGGGGAAATGTCCGGCGGTCAGCAGCAGCGTGTGGCGATCGCCCGGGCCCTGGTGAAGGTGCCGCGGGTTCTTCTGCTGGACGAACCCCTGTCCAATCTGGATGCCAGACTCCGCCTGAAGACCCGGGAAGAGATCCGGCGGATTCAGAGAGAGACGGGCATCACGACGGTTTTTGTCACCCACGATCAGGAGGAGGCCATGAGTATTTCTGACCGGATCGTGGTAATGGAGGCCGGTGTGGTGCAGCAGATCGGCAAGCCGCAGGATGTCTACGATGACCCGATCAATCTGTTTGTAGCCAAATTCCTGGGGACGCCGCCGATCAACGTATTCAGCGGCAGAGTACAGGGCGGAAAACTCTTTGTGGGAGAAGATGAACTCTTTGCGGTAAAGGGCGTGCCGGATCAGGAAGTAACCGTGGGCATCCGTCCCGAAGGTTTTGAGCCGGATCCCGAGGGGAGCCTTCCCTGCGGTTTGATTGCCGTGGAAGTCATGGGCCGGGACACCAGTGTGGTGGCAACCCATCCGGCCTTCCAGGGAGAACAGATCCGCACCATCATTGACTCCGACGAGCGCCCGGATGCGGGGCTGAAACAGGTGAGATTCCGCATTCGCCCGAATAAAGTGCATATGTTCCAGCCGGAAACCGGTGAGAGAATCCGCTTCCAGATTGCAGCCGCGCAGTGAGGAGGAGATCCTATGGATAAAAATAACCATAAAGCCTGGCTGTACCTGTTGCCGGCGATCATTTTTCTGGGGATCTTTATGGTCTATCCCCTGTTTGACGTCATGGTTTATTCCGTGGAGGAGGGGTACAATTCCGCCTCCCAGACCTTCTTCGGCTATGGCAAATACAATTTTTCCTACGTGCTGCGGGATCCCTATTTCCTGCAGGCGGTGAAGAATACCTTCATACTGGTCATCATCACGGTGCCGCTTTCCACGGGCATCGCCCTGATGATTTCCGTGGGGCTGAACTCCATCACTCCCCTGAAGGAGTTGTTTCAGACCATTTATTTCCTTCCCTACGTGACCAACACTCTGGCGGTAGGACTGGTTTTCATGATCCTTTTCAAGAAAACACCCTATACCGACGGCTTTATCAATCTGATCATCCATGCCTTTGGAGGCAGTGCGGTGGATTTTATCGAGGGTCCCTACTGGGCGAAGATGTTCGTGATGTGTTTTTACACGGTATGGGTGGTGCTGCCCTTTAAGATTCTGATCCTGACCAGTGCGCTGGCCAGCGTGAATCCGGACTATTACAAGGCAGCCCGGGTGGACGGCACCGGCAGTTTCCGGATCTTCACCCGCATCACTCTGCCGATGATCTCCCCCATGATTTTCTATCTGGTGATCACCGGATTTATCGGGGCCTTCAAGGCCTACAGCGATGAGGTGGCCATTTTCGGCACGGACCTGAACGCGGCAGGCATGAATACCATCGTAGGTTATGTCTATGACATGCTCTACGGCGACAGCGGCGGCTATCCGTCCTATGCATCGGCGGCGGCGCTGATTCTGTTCGCCATTGTGCTTACAATCACCTGCATCAATCTGCTGATCAGCCGCAAATCGGTGGTACACGTCTAGATCCTGTGGGCTGGATTTGAGAGGGGCAGCGGGGAAATGGTACCGCTGTCAGATGAGGAGAAAACATGGATCAAAACAATTCCTATGAGAAAATAGAGCAGTCGGCCCGTACACGGCGGCGGATTCGTCTGGGCGTCACCTATGTGCTGCTGTCGCTGTGGGCTCTGGTGGTATTATTCCCCTTTTACTGGATGATACTGACTTCGGTTAAAACCTACAGTGCCTACAATTCGGAGTATGTTCCGAAACTGTATACCACGGCACCCACCCTGCAGAACTATGTGGATGCCTTTACTGCCGTACCTCTGGCAAAATATTTCATGAACACCTTGATTTTTACGGTGATTACCACCGGGCTGATGCTGGCCGTGATCGTACTGGCCGCCTTCGCCTTTTCCCGTCTGAATTTCCGGGGAAAAAATCTGCTGTTCACGCTCTTTCTGTCCCTGATGATGATCCCGAACGAGCTGGTTATCATCACCAACTTTGTGACCATCACCAACTGGGGGCTGCGGAATACCTTCCTGGGTCTGATTCTGCCATCCGTTACTTCCATATTTTATATCTATCTGCTGAAGGAGAACTTCGAGCAGATTCCGGATGAACTGTACAAGGCGGCGAAGATCGACGGTACTTCCGATCTGAAGTATCTGTGGAAGGTAATGATTCCGATCTGCCGGCCGACGATCATCACGATCATTATCCTGAAGGTAATCGAGTGCTGGAATTCCTATGTATGGCCGAGGCTGATCACCGACGATGCTGCCTATTTCCTGGTATCCAACGGGATTCAGGAGATCCGGGAAAATGGATTCGGGCGGGAGAACATACCTGCCATGATGGCAGCCGTGGTGGTGATTTCGATTCCGCTGATCATACTGTTCCTGATCTTCCACAAAAAGATCATGGCCGGCGTTTCCCGGGGAGGAACGAAGGGATAAGGATCGGCCGGAGAGGGAATATTTCAGATGGCGTAAGAATGCCTGATGCCTGAGAGGGAGGTTCTGAGTATAAAATATGAAGAAGAAATTTGAGACTATATTCCGGCGGGCCGGGGTCCTGCTGGTTACCTGCCTGGCACTCTGCCTTCTGGGAGGATGTCACGGCTCCCGGGATTCCGTGGCTTTTGAGACACCGGAATCCTTCGACACGTCCCGTAACTACGAGATCACTTTCTGGGCCAAAAACGATACCAATAAGACGCAGACCCGGATTTATGAAAAGGCGATTGCGGATTTCCAGACCCTCTATCCCAACGTGAAGGTCAACCTGCGGCTGTATACGGATTACGGGAAGATCTATAATGATGTCATCACCAATATTTCTACCGGAACCACACCCAACGTGTGTATTACCTATCCGGATCATATTGCCACCTACATGACGGGATCCAATGTAGTGATCCCGCTGGACGATCTGATGACCAATGAAAAATATGGTCTGGGTGGCAGTGAGGTGGCATTTTCCGGACCGACGAAAGAGGAGATCATACCCGAATTCCTGCAGGAATGCGGAATTGGAGGTTATACCTACGCCCTTCCGTACATGCGCTCCACCGAGGCTATCTACATCAACAAAACCTTTGTGGAACAGCTGGGATATGAGGTTCCGGAGATTCTGACCTGGGATTTTATGTTTGAAGTGGCGGAAGCCGCCGTGGCCAAGGGGGCGGACGGGAATTACCTGATCAACGGACAGAAAGTGATGATTCCGATCATCTATAAATCCACCGATAACATGATGATCGAGATGCTGAAGCAGAAAAATGCCGAGTATTCCACGCCGGAGGGAGAGATCGGGTTGTTCAACGATACCACCCGGGAGCTTCTCTACACCATCGCAGGACATGCGAAGACGGGGGCCTTCTCTACCTTCAAAATCTCCAGCTACCCGGCCAACTTCCTGAATGCCGGCCAGTGTATCTTTGCCATTGATTCCACGGCAGGAGCGACTTGGATGGGAACCGAGGCCCCTCTTTCCGATATCAGCAAGGACAAGATCGTTTCCTTTGAGACAGCGGTGCGCCCCATTCCCCAGTTTGATCCGGAGCATCCCCAGATGATTTCCCAGGGACCTTCCGTGTGCATATTTAATAAGGAAGATCCTCAGGTAGTTCTGGCATCCTGGCTGTTTGCCCAGTATCTTCTGAGCAATGAAGTGCAGATCGCCTATTCCGAGACCGAGGGCTATGTTCCCGTGACAAGCAAGGCACAGCAGTCGGTGGAGTATCAGGATTATCTGGCCAGGATCGGAGAGGACAATACCACCCATTATGCGGTGAAGATCCAGGCAGCGCAGATGCTGATGGCCAATACGGAGAATACTTTCGTCACGGCGGTATTTAACGGCTCCGCTTCTCTGCGGGATGCGGCGGGGGCTTTGATTGAGGAGACAACGAAATCTGTTCGTCGTAAAACTACCGTCAACGACAAGTATCTGGATGAGCTGTTTGACAAGGTGACTTCCCTTTACCGTCTGGATCAGATCGACCGTCAGAGCCAGACCGAAAACGGAAAGCCGGCGGATCTGGGGCCGCTGCCAGGCACCGCCAAAGCGCTGCTGGGAACCCTTGCTGCCGCCTGGGTGCTGATTATCCTTTACTTCCTGTGGGATAGAGCAAAATCCGGCAGCAGAACACATAATCAGTAACGGAAGCCGGAGCATCTATGGGACAGATATTCTCTTAAATGCAATAAGATTAGTCGCAAAAAAACTGGAAAAATTCCTGAAAAGTGCTTTTCATTTGAGGAAAAGCGGGTATAATTAATAACGATTTGAAGTTTTGGGGACTCATTTTTATCTCTGGTGCGCGGCTCTGATGCACGGTGCGGCAAGAACGCTGAGGCGCTCCGGATAAGGCTCTCCGAAACAGAAAATACAATTTTTTCTGCCAAGCAGAGAAAGGAAGGAAAAGAGAGATGAAAAAGAAACTTGCACTCGTGTTGGCTTGTGCTATGGTAGTTACCATGGCAGGATGCTCTTCCAGCAGCAAGAAAGAGACGCAGGCTCCGGAGACCACTGCCGCCGCTACCACCGTAGCCGCTGAAGAGGCAACCACTCCGGCCGCTGAGGCAACTACTCCGGCTGCCGAGGAGACCACCGCCGCTGCGGAAGAAACTACCGCCGCTGCGGAAGAAACTACCGCCGCTGCCTAGGAAACCACCGCCGCCGCTGAGGAGGCCACTGCCGCCGCCGAA
>CAMOYN010000160.1 GCA_946630035.1 uncultured Lachnospiraceae bacterium | reverse complement strand
AGACGGCATCCGCCGCACATGCCGGTTCCGTCGATCATGATCGGGTTCATGGAAATCACGGTCTTTACGTTATATTTCGCCGTCACTGCACAGACGAACTTCATCATGATCACCGGTCCGATGGCGATCACTTCATCAAACTGGTTCGGATCCTGCTGCAGGAGCTCTTCCAGGCCGGCAGTAACCAGACCGTGCGTTCCCCAGGTTCCGTCATCGGACATCTTAACCAGAACATCCGAACATTCCTCAAATTCCTTTTCCAGGATTACGATATCTTTGCTGCGGAAACCAACGATGGACGTCACCTTGCAGCCAAGCTCGTGGAGTTTCTTTGCCAGAGGCCATGCGATCGCGCAGCCTACGCCGCCGCCAACCACACATACGCTCTTCAGGCCTTCCAGTTCCGAAGGTCTTCCCAGAGGACCTACAAAGTCCTGAATATACTCACCTTCAGCTTTGTGGTTCAGTTTCATGGTAGTTGCGCCCACGATCTGGAAAATAATGGTAACAGCACCTGTCTCGGTATCGGTACCGGCAACGGTAAGCGGAATTCTCTCCCCTTCCTCATCCACGCGAAGGATGATAAACTGGCCGGGCTGTGCCTTCTTCGCAATCAGCGGTGCTTCGATCTCCATCAGTGTGACAGTAGGATTCAACTCCTGTCTCTTCAAAATCTTGTACATATTCACCAAACCTTTCGTTTTTCGTCAATCTCCCTGTTCCGGAAAGACTGCGTGGTTCCAAACGGAATATATTATAGCAAATTCCCTCTGCTTTGTAAAACAAAAATCACAGTTTTTCATTGACTATGTAACACCTTTGTTCACCGCAAATTTCATCTGTTGAAATATATCCGGCCCATTTCAAATCACCGACTTCTTTCGTCTGTCACGAATAACACAGTGTTTACATATTTTTAGCGCATCTCAATTTGAGGATCCTATATCCATATTTTACATTCAAATAATACAGCCTTCAAAATCGCCCATTATCTGTTATAAGATTAACAATCACAATCCTGACCCAGTTCGTACTTAAGAATCTTTTGTTTTATTCTGCCGGCGGAGAATTTCATTGTGCGGAATTCTCTGTTTCCTACACACTATATGAGGCCGCGGGCTAAGAATAACTCCCCTATTGTTTGGCTGTTATCCGCCAGAGACTTAAATTTCTGACGCAGGCAGGTATCTCAGGTCTGAGATTGTACATGGGAAAATGATTGCTTTCCTACCAGGTCTGATCCATCTGGCGGCGCAGATACCGCCCCACAATGTGAGAAAAATTTCCGATGGACCGGATATAGGCAAAATCCCGGCCGAAGATTTTCTTTTCCGCTGCAAGATCCTCTTCTTCTCCGGCAAACACCCCCAGCACCGCAATACCGGCGTTCCGGGCCTTTCGCACCTCTTCCGCCGTATCATATACGGCGAAATCACCCACATACTCCACCGGAGCCCGGCTCACCGTTTTATTCACAATCCGGTCGTTGGGACGCCCGTCGCTGAGGATGATGAGAATCCGGTTCTCCTCCGGCCGCTGCAGCAGGGTATGCACCACGGTCCGGATCGCCAGACCATCCCGGTTATTGGCCGAGGTACTGTATTCAAATATCCTACGGTTTTCTTCCCTGGGCGCGTCATACTCCCGGAAACGCTGGAGAATCGTATAATCCCAGCAGGTACAGAAACTCTGTACCCGGTGAGGAATCCCGGCGATACTGAGGGCTTCGCTGATAATAAAGGCCTGAACTGCCACCTCTCCCCGGCGGTCTCGCTGGGAACCACTGGCATCCATCAGGATATCCACCACAAACTCCGACTGGTCGCCTTTTATGATCTTCTCAAACAGCCGCCGCTCATCCGTGCGGCCCACCTTCCACAGCTGCCGCGGCAGAATCCGTCCGGTCTCACTGCGCACCCGGTCCTGCTCTTCCCTGCGGATCAGGGACTGACGCAGCATCTCCGACAGGATATCGATATTCCGGTTCGCCATAAACCGGCTGCGGTTATACTGGGTTTTATTATATTCATGTTGTCGCCGCACATACTCGGACTGATAATTCTTTTTCACCCGGTTTTGCAGAATCCCGTCCGTAAAATACAGGCTGCATCCGTCATGAACGTCACGGCAAAGGGTATAATTCAGGCGTTTCCGGTCCAGTTCCTTCATATAGGAACGTCCATAGTTCAGTTCCATATAGGCATAGGCCTTGGACCTTGCATTTTCATCCAGCTGAACCACCGAGTGATTTCTGGTCCGCCCTTTCTCACTCCCCTCCGGTTCGCCGCCCACCTCCGGCAGTTCCTCCACGGTCTGGGTCTCCGCTTCTTCCTTCAGGAAATCCGTCCAGTCAAAATCTGCTTCCGACAGTTCCGAGAGAGTCACCGCCTGGACCTTCTCCCATCCGCCGTATTTCTTCTCAAATCCGGGATCTACCAGCAGATTATAAATGGCATCCGCCGCCCGGGTGACCAGTTCTGTATCCGGTTCCTCGGCCTCTTCCAGCCGCCGGAGCCATTCGATCCCCTGACGGATCTGCCGGTCCGGCAGGGCATTTCGCCCGGCTGCTTCGCCGATCCACGCCAGCTGCAGACGCCCCAGAGGATAGGCTACCGACCGGTTGAATTCTGTCTCCAGATAATCCTCCGCCGAACGCCGGCGCATCCCGGGAACCCCCGGCCGGATTTTCTCCAGCTTCCGATGTACCGCAGCGTCCATACACAGCAGAGAGATCCGACTGAGCTCTGCCTCATCTGCCCCGAAATACATCTTTTTCAGGAGATACAGAGAGAAGGCAGACCGATCGAGGAAATAAAAGAATCCACCCTCGCAGACAGCGCGGTACAGCCCCCTGGCCGGGGAGCGAAGGTAGAGATCCACATCCGGCTCCACCGGCATCTCATAATTCTCCCCTACGGTCCAGGCCAGATTGCGCATACGGTTTTCTGCCTCTACGCGGATCATATCCATATCTGCTGCCAACATCAGAAAATATCTCCCTGCGTCCAGTCAGCCGGGATCCGGGTGGAAACCACATCCTGAACGATCTCTTTTTCGAACACATCAAAGCTTTTATTCACCAGCCCCATGGCAAGAGCCTTTTCCGGAGCGACGCCGGACTGCATCATGCGGATAGCTGCCAGAAGTCCCCTAAGATCCAGGGGCTTTGTAGAGATTTCACTGTTTTTTGCCTTCAGCTGCAGGTCCAGGAACAGACCGGAAAATACTTCCGTGGCTTTTTTATTCATCTGAGGGAAGGTCTCCTGCAGAATGCGTCCAAGGATTTCTTCCGTAATATCCGGCATATCAATTACCATAAACCGCGATACCAGTGCCTCGTTCAGCTCCCGGGTACCGGCATAGCCGTAATTCATCGTGGCAATGAACCGGGTCGCATCGTGAAGGAAGATCCTGTCATATCCCGGCACATCGATCATACGCCGGAAATCCAGTGTGGCATGAAGTACCGCCGCCGCATCGTTCTTCGCCATGTTAATCTCATCCAGGATTCCGAAACCGCCGTTCACGGCGCACTGATATACCGGTCCCTCCCGGAAACGCACCTCCTGCGCTACAAACGTATCGGTACCAATCAGAGAGCTGCTGTCCGTGTTCACATGAAAAGAAACATTATATAAAGGGCGCTGAAAAACCCATGCCAGATTTTCTGCCAGCACATTTTTACCGGTTGCTTTGGATCCGGACAGTAGAAGGTTCTCTCCCTGCAGCAAGGCAGCAATCGACATCTCCAGTATTTCTCCGCCAAAATAGGGTATGACGGGCCGCAGCAGCCGGTTAGCCGCTTTGTCCGGCACCGGATATTTCTCCCGGAATGTCTCCAGATCTTTTAAAAGCCCTCTGCCGATTCCCTGGGACTCCAGTTGTTTATAAATTTGATCCATGATTCTACCCTCCTGAGACACTACTATAACCTATCCCCCCACGGTTCCTCAAGTCTTTTTTTCTCTCGCAAGCAAGTCCTGAACTTTTTTAGAGTATGCCTTTTAATGCAGAAAAAAAGCAGCCTTACGGCTGCTTTTTCAATTCCTCTTACCTTAAGCTATTATGCCAACGCGTCGGCACTACGCATACAACACCAGGACCAGAAATACTCAAAAAGATCTCTTTTGATTATTCCAGACCAAGGGTATCCGCGACTTCATGGAACTCTTTTAAGGAATTGTTATACCAGAATTCCAGGAACTCGGCTGTCACTTGCTTCTTGAACGTATCCAAAGCTACCTCTTCATGGTAGTAGAACACTCGTCCCACACGGTATGATGTGAGGTAACCCTTCTGGATCAGATGAAGAAGAAATGTAGATACGGTCTGACGTTTCCAGTTTCTGCCGTATTTATCCTGAATAGCAGACATAATTTCTACCAGAGACACGTCTTTCCCTGCATCCCACACGCTTTTCATTACGATCCGTTCACATTCTGTCAGATTCGCACACTCAGCCATTACGTTCACTCCTTCCTTATGCCCCCGCATTACATTTAAAAATTATATCATCTTTTGTCTTTGAACGCAACAACTTTCTCTTATACTTTGCCAGAATATGACATCCCGCCATTTACCGGCCCTGTAACCCTGCTTTTTTTCTCTCCTGAATTATTCCGCTTTTGCCAGTTCTACCAGACGTTCTGCCACCTTGATCATGCGCACCTGCATCTTCATGCAGCCCATTCCAAAGTAGTCGGTATATACGCTTACATCCTGTCCGGGATAAAGCTCCTGCAGATACTCGGTGACGGTAGCGTCATCCACTTCGATATTCTCCGCATCCGCAAAGGCCTGGGCAATTACAAAGTCCTTGGCCACGGTGGTGGCGTCGGCCCGATAAGATTCCCGCAGTTCCTCTACCGTGCTGTAAGTGCCGGTCTGAGGCAGGTACTGTTCCATCGTCATGCCATAGTTATACAGCTGGCGGTTGAGAATGGCGATGTCCAGATCCATCTGCTGTTCGATGGCGCTGGTGGGCTCCTCGGAGAACTGGCTCTCCGCTCTCAGATAAGTCCAGCCAGTGTTGTAATTTTTGTTGGACTGAAGAGCCTCTGTGATCTTGGCTCTCACTTCATCCACGGTAGTATAACCATAGGTCTCTTCCAGATTTTCTTTTACAAACTCATCCGTCAGTTCCGGAGTCACGCTCTCCACAATATAGTTGATGGTGGTCTTGAAGACTGCATCTTTACCCTGGAGATCGGTGTTCTGAGGATAACTCTCAGGGAATGTCACATTTACATCGAAGGTCTCACCGGGCTTATGGCCGATCAGCTGCTCCAGGAAATCATCAATATAAGAGGTAACACCGATGGTAACATTGGTACCATTGCCCTGGGTATTGCCGCCGGCAAATTCTACGCCGTCAACGGATCCTACATAGTCGATATTCACTGTATCTCCATCGGCAACTTCACGGTCCTTCACCTGGTTCTCTGTCGAATAATTCGCAAGCAGGGAGTCGATTCTCGCCTGGATCTCATCCTCGGTAACGGTCAGGTCGCTGGCGGAAAGAACTGCGTTTTTGTAGTCCGGCAGTGTTACCAGATCCAGAAGAGCGGTGTCGACAAGATTGCCTTCCTCGTCGAGGCCGACACTGAAATCCGGATCTTCCGGCTGCTCCAGAACGGCTTCCTCAGAACCTGCCGTGGTCTCCTCGGCGGCTCCGGTGGTCTCCTCAGCGGCTCCGGTGGTCTCCTCAGCGGCTCCGGTGGTTTCCTCAGCTACGGTAGTCTCAGCGGCTGTGGTCTCCTCAGCGGCACCAGTGGTTTCCTCAGCTACGGTAG
Organism: uncultured Lachnospiraceae bacterium; assembly: GCA_946630035.1. GTDB lineage: Bacteria > Bacillota > Clostridia > Lachnospirales > Lachnospiraceae > UBA3305. The sequence goes on along the minus strand of CAMOYN010000160.1, from coordinate 33 downwards.
TCTCAGCGGCTGTGGTCTCCTCAGCGGCACCAG
>CAMOYN010000159.1 GCA_946630035.1 uncultured Lachnospiraceae bacterium | reverse complement strand
GGAGCGGCGTTGACCTGGGAGGCCGGCGAGGACTGGATGATATCAATGGTGCCGGCCAGAACGCCGGAGATCAGATGGGCATCATCCCCCAGACGGCTCCGGTCATAGAGTTTGATCTTAAGACTGCCTTCACTGGTTTCCGCCAGCTTTTCCCGCTCATTCTCCATAACCTTGCCTTTAAAAGAGGTGCTCCAGTCTCCGTTCGTAGCCAGGGAAAGGATACGGGCCGGACGCTCCGCCTCTTCCGAACTGACGTCGGTGACGGCCGGGACAGGATCCTGTTCGGTCCCCGGCCCGGAGCAGGCGGCGAGAAAGAGAACCAGCAGACACACCAGCAGAGCGGTACTTCTGTGACTAAAGATTTTCACACCGGACCCCCTCCCTGCTTAGCATTATTCGGCGTCTCCCGGTACTGCTTGGGTGACACGCCGGTCAGTTTCTTGAACACGCGGGTAAAACTCTGAGCCGAGTTAAATCCACATTTATACCCGATCTCGGAAATATTCAGGCTCGTCTCATCCAGGAATCTCTTCGCCTGGCGGATACGGTATTCATTCAGCCAGGCATTGATGCCGGTGCCCGTACCCTCCGTAAAAATGCTGCTGAGGTAAGAATTGGAAATGCCCAGGGCGTCGCTGATTTCAGCCAGGGTCAGGGTTCCCTCCTCATAATGGGCGATGATATACTCCTTCGCCTTCTGAACATAATGATTATTGCTCTTCCGGCTGCTCTCCCATACCAGGGACAGCGTCAGCTGGTAGAATACTTCCATCTGTTTCTGCCGGCCGTTCATATCCCGCATCTGGCGATAGGTCTCGATACATTGCTGGACGCCGACTTCATTAATCTCCGCCTGGCTGATCCGGCAGGAGATGAGTTTCTCCATCATATCATCGATCAGCCGGTTGAAGCAGACCACCGCATCTTTTTCCCGGCGGCAGATCTCCCGGATGAGGGACTGCATTTCCTTCTCCGCTTCCTGACACTGCCCGTTTTCTGCCAGCTGATACCCATGCTGAGCCATCTTCACATAATAGAACTCTTCTGACTGAGAGGCGCTCTGAGACATCTCTCCGGCCGTCTCCGCCTCTTCCTGATATCTCTGATAACGGATCTTCTCCACCGCTTCATGCCAGGAATAGGGAATCGCCGTAAGCTCGGTACAGGTATTTCCTCGGCCCACCTTCACCTCGTAGGGCAGGGATTTCACGCTTTCCTGCACCGCATTCTCCACCTGGGCGATCCTCTCCCGGATCTGGAAGGCGGACTGGTTCGGAGCAAAACGCAGGATGACTGCCACCCGGGTCATACTCATGGGCAGCGCCACCAGCGCCATATCTTCCCTCTCTTGTCCCGGAAGGATCTGCAGCAGACTTCTCTGATACAGTTCCTGCTCCACCATCGTACTTTTCTCGCTGTCTTTATAGAACACTTCCACGGCCAGGGCCACAAAATATCCCGTCAGCAGATCTTCTCTTCCGATATTCCGCAGGGTCTCTTCCGCCTTCTCCGGATCCTTGCCCGTGAGAATTCCCCGGAAGGTCTGCTCCTGCAGCTCGTCGGAAATATTTGCCATCAGCGCCTGATGCTGTTCATGCTTATCCAGTGAATCCTGCCAGGCCAGCTCCAGGAAATCCGCCTCCGTCGTCAGACGGTGTATCTTTTTGCGGGAAGCCGTACCGTTTTTCGGATCCGTCGTGATCTTCAGCAGCCGGTTGATGGGGCTGTAGACACTCCGGGTGATGTACAGGGAGAACAGCATGCTCGCCAGAATATAGAACACGACACAGGGGAGCAGGATACTGATCATCTGACCCACCGACACGGAGCTCTCTTCCGGATTCACCCGGACCAGATAGCGCCACCCCAGACGGCTGGAAGTGGTCATATAATAGCTGCCGCGCCCGTTATTATTGGTGCTGGTCAGGAACAGATCCGGCCGGGAAAAATCATCCGGCTGCAGTCCCCCCGCCATATAATCAAAGAGAAGCAGTCCTTCCTTATCATATACGTAGATGGTGGTGTTGAAGTTCTCATTTTCGGCCTGAATGATGTTGTACAGTTCCTGTCGGTTGATCTCGTAGAACATGGCTCCCACGAAATTCGGGAGGCAGAAATCCGCCGCCAGGAAGATCCTGCGGTTGTACAGGAAGCCCCGCCACTCACTGTTAGCCTCCGGATCCCGGTTTTCCTCCCGCATCCGGAGATAATCGTGGATCATCTCCCGGTCTCCCAGATACTCCAGCTCCATGTAGGTGCCGCTGTACACATAGACTTCATCCGAAAAAGGCAGATAGAGGTAGGATTTCCGCACCAGATCATTCTCATTCACCTGGTCATCCAGCACCCGGATGATCCGATGGGCCAGATCCGCGTTGTGCTGATCCGGCGTGATCATGAGTTCAATAAAATCATCCGACCACATGCTTCGGGTCATGCCCTGCGCCAGCAGATCAAAGATCAGCTCCACGTCGGAACTGATCCTCTGAAGCTGGTTCAGATTTAATTCATCGATCTTATCTTTCTGATTTTTTACAACCAGCTGATTGATAAATACACCGAAAATCACTACCGTCAGCAGTGATAAGGCAATCAACAGCCCCAGGGTCCGGATAAACAGTACTCTTTTCCCATGAAACCCGGACATTCCGCTTTTTTTATCCATAATGGTCCGATGAAATCTCCTGCATTTTATTTCTAATCATACCACTATTTTTGTTTTTTGTAAAATCCCTGTATGGTCGAATAGGAATTCCGTATGGAAGAACTCACATCGGCTCCCAGGACGGCGTCGGTGCGCCGGGTGATGTAACCCTTCAGTTTTTCCATATATTCGGATTCGCTGATACTTCCCTCCGCCACCTGGGTCAGGCCCTTCTCCCAGCTGGCCGTCAGTTCCGGATTCAGCAGTGACCGGATGGACCCGTTCACCGTGTCAAAGATCAGTTCGCCGGTGATGGTGGGAGTGATGACCTGAGTCTTTTTCTGCAGGTTCAGATAGCCGATGGTGATCAGTTTTTTCAGGATCTCCGCCCGGGTGGCGGAGGTGCCGATCCCGCTGCCTTTGATCTGGGCCCGCAGTTCCTCATCCTCGATCAGCTGGCCAGCATTCTCCATGGCCAGAATCATCGAACCGGAGGTGTAGCGTTTGGGCGGGGAGGTCTCCCCTTCCTTGATCACAAAATCCCTGGCCGAAAGGCGGGAGCCCTTTTTCAGCTTGCCTAGGATCTCCAGGGCCTCCGGATGATTCTTCAGATCCGTGACCTCCTCTTCCTCCTCTTTTCCCTCCCTGGAAGAGGTGGTCTTCCACTCTCCGGTGACTTTCATAAAACCGGGATCCTTCAGCACTTTGAAGGAAGCGAAGAAGGATTCCCCGTGACGCTCCGTGATCAGGCTGATCTTCTCATAGACCGCCGGCGGGTAGAAGATGCTCAGGAAGCGGCGCACGATCTTCTCGTAGACCTTCAGATGTTTCTCTGACAGTCTTGACAGACCGCCGGTGCCCTGCCCCGTGGGTATGATGGCATAGTGGTCCGTGATCAGTTTGTCGTTGGTATACCGGGTTTTCGCGATACCTTTGTGCAGTCCTTCCTGCAGGATCTCTTCCGCAAAAGGCCGTACCCCGGGAATCCCCTTCAGGCCGCCGATATTCTTTCCGATCTCCTTCGCGATGGCGGTGGAGAGGACCCGGGCATCGGTTCTGGGATAAGTGACCAGCTTCTTCTCATAGAGATCCTGGACGATCTTCAGGGTCTCATCGGGGGAGAGCTTCATGGTCTTGGAACAGACATTCTGCAGCTCCGCCAGGTTGAACAGCAGCGGAGGATTTTTCTTCTCCGTCTTCCGCTCCTTTTTCTGCAGGATCATCTCATAGGGGGGCGAAACCAGCCGTCCCTCGGAACCATCCGGATTCGGAGCGTCTCTTTTCATAAGGTCCACCAGAGCCTTCGCATCCTTCTCTTCGCGGAAGCCGTTCTCCCGGTAGAGGCAGGGATGCTGATAATAGCGGCTCCCCTCTACAGCCCGCCACTCGGCGTCAAACACCAGGGGATTTCCCCCGGTCCCCTCCGGCCCCTGGGAGCTGTCATTCTGTGCCACGCCTCCGGCGGCGATTTCCGTCTGTGCCATCACCCGGTAAAAAGGTGTCTTCACGAAGTCGCGGATCTCCCTCTCCCGGCGGACCACCATCCCCAGCACACAGGTCATCACCCGGCCCACGGAGATCACAGTGCGGTCTTTTCCCATACAGTTGGAAATGGTATTGCCGTATTTCAGTGTGAGAAGGCGGGAGAAATTGATTCCCATGAGATAATCTTCCTTCGCCCGAAGATAGGCCGAAGCTGCCAGATTATCATAGGAAGCCAAATCCTTCGCCTCCCGGATCCCCTTGTTGATCTCCTCCTCCGTCTGGGAGTCGATCCAGACCCGCAGGCGCTGTTTCCCCTTCACTCCGGACATCTGTTCCACCAGGCGGTAGATATATTCTCCCTCCCGCCCAGAGTCGGTGCACACATAGATACGGTCGATGTCCTTCCGGTTCAGCAGACGCGATACGATATCAAATTGTTTTTTCACCGAATCAATGACTTCATATTTAAATTGATCCGGCAGGAAGGGAAGGGTATGAAGGCTCCATCGTTTCAGAGCCGGATCATAGGCTTCCGGATAGCTCATGGTCACCAGATGGCCGACGCACCAGGTGACAACGGCGTCTTCACTCTCGAGATATCCGTTCTGTCTTGCCGCATTCAGATGCAGTGCCTTGGCAAATTCCTGGGCAACACTTGGTTTTTCTGCAATATAAAGAGACTTGGGCATAAAACTTCCTTTCTGTCTCTCCCCAGACCCCCTCAGGGAATAAAATGTAAACGGCGTTTTTTATCTCACAGGAATTATTCCATGAGATAAAAAACGACTGTCGGGATCCTCTCCCGATCCCGGCAGTCAAGGTAAATTCTCAAAATCGCTTTATCATTACTTCTTGGTGATCTTGCCCTGGGCGGTCAGAAGCTCTGCGCTGAGTACAGCGCCGCCGGCAGCGCCGCGGAGGGTGTTGTGAGAGAGACCGACAAACTTCCAGTCATAGACAGTGTCTTCTCTCAGTCTTCCGGCGTATACGGCCATGCCGCCGTCCACATCGCGGTCCAGTCTGGGCTGGGGACGGTCATCCTGCTCGAAGTAGTGGATGAACTGCTTCGGGGCGTGGGGCAGGTTCAGCTCCTGGGGAAGTCCGCGGAAACTGGCCCAGCGCTCCAGAATCTCTTCCTTGGTGGGCTTTTTCTTGAAGGACATGAACACAGAGGCTGTGTGGCCATTGGAAACCGGTACACGCAGGCACTGGGATGTGATGATGGGTGTCTCGGCTTTTACGATGACACCGTTCTCGATGTGGCCCCAGATTCTCAGGGGTTCCTGTTCACTCTTCTCCTCCTCGCCGGAGATGAAGGGGATTACGTTGTCCAGCATCTCAGGCCAGTCTTTGAAGGTCTTGCCGGCTCCGGAGATGGCCTGATAGGTGGAGGCTACCACGACGGTGGGCTCAAACTCCCGCAGGGCATGGATCATGGGGGTATAGCTCTGGATCGAGCAGTTGGGCTTTACCACGATAAATCCGCGGGTGGTTCCCAGACGTTTCTGCTGATAAGGGATGATATCAAAATGCTCCGGGTTCAGCTCCGGTACAACCATGGGTACATCCGGAGTCCAGCGATGGGCGCTGTTGTTGGAAACAACCGGCGTCTCCGTCTTCGCATAGGCTTCCTCGATGGCGCGGATCTCGTCTTTGGACATATCCACGGCACTGAAAACGAAGTCTACATCCGCCGCCACTTCTTCC
>CAMOYN010000158.1 GCA_946630035.1 uncultured Lachnospiraceae bacterium | reverse complement strand
CCGGGTTCTCTGAATCTCATCCAGCAGGTCTCTGGCGGAGAGCAGGCGGCAGCCGGCGCCGCGGATAATGATCTGCTCCAGGCCGTCGGAGGTGGCCACCGAGATGTCATATTTCGATGCATTCTCGTGGGAGAATTTTTCGATATACTGATCTGCCGTTTCGGCCTCCTTGGTGAATACCACGTGGATATTCAGGTAATCGGACACTTCGTTCTGGTGACCCTGGACCCGGTAGGCATCGAAAACGACGATGACTTCCATTCCCCGGGCTCCCTGGTAGTCACACAGGATATCCATGAGCCGCTCTCTGGCTGCATCGATGTTCGTCTCTGCGAGAGTCGATAACTCTTCCCAGGCAAATATGATATTGTACCCGTCTACCAGCAGATATTCCGGCAATCTTTTCCGGGGAGAATACACCCGGGTGCGGGATTCCGTTGTCGTTCTGGTGGTTCCGTAGTCCCGCCGGCCGATCCCTTTTCTCTCCAGCGAGCGGTCCCGGCCGTTGGCATAAAAGGTGCGGGCGATGATATCATCGATCTCATCGGTTCCGATCCATCTCTCTTCTTCCCGTGGATTTTCCCAGTTTTCCTCTTCCGCAAGGCCGTCTTCGCCTTTTTCCGGTTCCCAGGCCTCCAGGTGCATGTACTGCGGCACTTCGTACCAGGGAACGGCGAAGCCGGATCCGTGGGTGCAGAAAACGGAGGAGGAAGGATTGGCCAGATCGCTGTCGGGATCGTAACCGATCTCTTCTACCACCTCTTCGGTATTATGGCAGGGCCGGTATCCATATAGATTCAGGGATAATTGCCCCATACCGCGGGTATATGCCACGACGTCTTTCTGATAATTCCGCATACAGACGACGGGAGCGATGCCTGTGAGGACGGCCATCTCTCCTTCGGTCACCGGTGGTTCCGGAATACCGCAGCGGTTTTCGATGTCGGTCATGGCCCGGCCTACCATCGCCTGGGGCACTGCCAGGCGGAAGGAATACCAGGGTTCCAGGAGCACCGACTGCGCCTGCATCAGACCCTGACGCACAGCCCGGTAGGTGGCCTGACGGAAGTCGCCGCCCTCCGTGTGTTTGATGTGGGCACGGCCATTGACTAATGTGATCTTCATATCCGTGATGGCCGAACGTGTCAGCACACCCTTGTGGACCCGCTCCGCCAGATGGGTGAGGATCAGTCTCTGCCAGTTCCGGCTCAATACGTCTTCGCTGCACACGGAGTCAAATACCAGACCGCTCCCGGGCTCTCCCGGCTCCATCAGCAGATGGACTTCCGCATAGTGACGCAGCGGCTCAAAATGGCCGACGCCTTCCACCCGGTTGGCGATGGTTTCCCGGTAAATGATTTTTCCTTCGCCAAAAGTCACCTCAATGCCAAAACGTTCCCGGATCAGGCTCTGCAGCACTTCCAGCTGTACTTCCCCCATGATCCGCGTGTGGATCTCCCGCAGAGTTTCTTCCCACACGATGGAGAGCTCCGGAGCTTCTTCCTCCAGCATTTTGAGTTTCGGGAGCATCTGGGCAGGATCCAGTCCCGGCGGCAGCAGGATCTGATAGTTCAGAACCGGTTCCAGAACCGGTTCCGCGTTTTCTGTCTCAAAGCCGAGCCCCTGGCCCGGCCAGGTGTCCGTCAGACCGCTGACGGCACAGACCATGCCGGCGGCCGCTTCCTCCAGCGCCTGAAAGCGCAGACCGGAATAGAGACGCAGCTGATTTACCTTTTCCTGCCTCTCTTCTTCTCCGACCTGATATGAAAGAATCTGTTTCGGTTTCAGCACACCGCCAGTGACCTTCAGATGGGTCAGGCGGTTTCCGTTTTCATCTCTCGTGATCTTATAGACTCTGGCGCCGAATTCCGCAGGGTAATTCTCGGGAAGTGTATAGGTATCCAGTCCCTGCAGGAATTCCTGTACCCCCTGCATTTTCAGTGCGGATCCGAACCAGCAGGGGTAGAGCTTCCGCTCCTGGATCAGCCGGCAGAGTTCCTCCCGGGACAAAGTCCCCTCTTCCAGATATTTTTCCATCAAGGACTCTTCGCAGAGAGCGGCGGTCTCCAGGGTATCCTCCGCCTCAGGGTCTGTGAAGTCCACGATGGAGTCATCCAGTTTTTCTTTTAAATGCGCCAAAATCAGCCGGGCGTCTGTGTCCGGCTGATCCATTTTGTTGACAAATAATAATACTGGCACATGGTATCTGGCGAGAAGCTGCCAGACTGTGCGAGTGTGGCCCTGCACACCATCCGAGGCACTGATCACCAGAATGGCATAATCCAGTACCTGCAGGGTGCGCTCCATCTCCGCGGAAAAATCCACATGGCCCGGGGTATCCAGCAGGGTGAAGCGGCTGTCTCCGTAGGTCAGTTCCGCCTGTTTGGAGAAAATGGTGATGCCGCGGGAGCGTTCCAGGGAAAAATGATCCAGGAAGGCATCTCCGTTGTCCACCCGTCCTGCCTTCCGGATATTTCCGGCCGTATACAACAGGCCCTCGGAAAGTGTGGTTTTCCCGGCGTCTACATGGGCCAGGATTCCCACGATCAGTTGTTTCATGGATTAAGCAATCCCCTTCACAGCATAGTCTTTATCTTCCACTGCTTTTTTCAGCACGGCATCTTCGATCTCGGCATTCAGGGTTACCACGGCGGTTCCCTGCTCATGGCTCACCACTGCCTCGTCTACCTGGGGAAGAGCTTCCAGAGCTTTCTTTACGGTTGCCTCGCAGTGTCCACACATCATTCCTTCGATCTGCATTGTCTTTGTCATGGTGTTATCTCCTTTACTTTCTTCTGTCACTTCCGGTTCTACCGGCAGCAGTACGCCATCCGGTCCCGGATTAATCGCTTTCTTGCCTTTTTTATCTCTGGATGCGTCATGAACCTTCAGAAGATTCAGACGCAGCGCATTCATCACTACACAGAAGCTGGACAGGCTCATGGCCGCCGCTCCCAGCATGGGATTCATCGTAATGCCGAACAGTTTCACATAGGCTCCTGCCGCGGTAGGGATCAGCAGCGTGTTATAGATCAGAGCCCAGAACAGGTTCTCGATAATATTTTTATAGGTGTGACGGCTCAGCCGGATCGCGGCGGAAACGTCCGTCAGGCGGCTCTTCATGAGAACCACATCGGCGGCGTCGATGGCCACGTCTGCACCGGCTCCGATAGCAATACCGGTATCCGCCCGGGTGAGGGCCGGCGCGTCATTGATGCCGTCACCCACCATCGCCACTTTACCGAACTCCTGCAGGCGCCGGATCACGGCTTCCTTGCCGTCCGGCAGGACCCCGGCGATCACTTCATTCACACCTGCCTGTTTTCCGATGGCCTCGGCGGTTCTCCGGTTGTCACCGGTCAGCATCACCACATGGATACCCATGTTCTGCAGTTCCCGCACGGCCCGGGGGCTGTCTTCCTTGATGGTATCGGCCACGGCAATGATGCCGAGGAGTTTACCGTCTCCCGCAAAGAACAGCGGTGTCTTGCCGGCCTCCGCCAGTTTTGCCGAGGCCTGCTTCATGGAAGCATCCACCGATACCTTTCCGGAGATAAAGGTCTCACTTCCTCCCAGGAGGCGTTCCCCCTTTACCACGGCTGTCAGGCCGTTTCCGGGAAGGGCGGAGAATTCTTCCGCCTCCTCTGCTTTCATCCCCCGTTCTGCGGCGCAGGTAAGAATTGCCTTCGCCAGAGGATGCTCACTCTTCTGCTCCAGGGCATAGGCCTTCGCCAGGAGCTGTTCCTCCGTCAGGCTGGCCGCCGGGAGAATGTCGGTCACCTTCGGTTCACCGCTGGTGATGGTTCCGGTTTTATCCAGTGCCACGATCTGAACATTTCCGGTCTCCTGCAGTGCTTCCGCATTTTTAAATAATATACCATTTTTCGCACCGACGCCATTGCCGACCATGATCGCCACCGGCGTAGCCAGACCCAGAGCGCAGGGGCAGCTGACCACCAGGACGCAGATGCCTCTGGCCAGAGCGAAACCGACGGGCTGGCCCACGATCAGCCAGATCACCGTAGTGATCAGGGCGATCACGATTACTGCCGGAACAAATACGCCGGAAATGGTATCCGCCAGCTTTGCCACCGGCGCCTTGGTCGCGGCCGCATCACTGACCATCTGGATGATCTGGGAAAGAGTGGTGTCTTCCCCTACCCTGGTCGCCTCGCAGCGAAGGAATCCCGACTGGTTCAGGGTGGCCGATGACACCTCATCTCCCGGGCCCTTATCCACAGGAATACTCTCACCGGTGAGGGCGGCTTCATTGATGGCACTCTCACCCTCCAGGATTACGCCGTCCACGGGAATATTTTCTCCGGGACGTACGACAAAGATATCGCCCTTCCGGACCGTGTCGATGGATACGGTCTGTTCCACGCCATCCCTCACCACGACGGCGGTCTTCGGAGCGAGCTTCATCAGACTCTTCAGAGCGTTGGTCGTCTGTCCCTTGGAATAGGATTCCAGCATCTTACCCACGGTGATCAGAGCCAGGATCATGGCCGCCGACTCGAAATAGAACTCCATCATGTAGCCCATGACCGCTTCGGAATTGCCGTCCACCTGGGCACGGGTCATCGCCAGAAGCATCACCGTGGAGTATACAAACGCAGCTCCGGATCCCAGGGCGATCAGGGTATCCATATTCGGAGCCCGGTGGAGCAGCCCTTTGAATCCGCTCACAAAGAATTTCTGGTTAATGACCATGATAATGCCGGAGAGCAACAGCTGCACCAGCCCCATCGCCACATGGTTGTCATTGAAAAACGCCGGCAGGGGCCATCCCCACATCATATGTCCCATGGAAAAATACATGAGCACCAGCAGGAAGCCGATGGATGCGATCAGACGCTTCTTTAAAAGCGGTGTGGTGCGATCCTTCAGAGCATCCTCCTCTGCCGCCAGTTTCGCAGCCGCACTTCCCCCGGAGGAAGTGTCCGCCCCTTTGATGGAGGCACCGTATCCCGCGTCCGTCACCGCCTGTATGATGCTGGCCGGAGAAGCCGTACCTTCCACTCCCATGGAGTTCGTCAGCAGACTGACGGAGCAGGAAGTAACCCCCGGAACATTGTTCACTGCTTTTTCTACTCTTGCACTGCAGGCCGCGCAGCTCATGCCTGTTACAGTATATTGATCCATAGTATCCTCCTTCGGAGAATGGATAAATGAAATGTTGGAACCCTTGTGCCAACATTATATACCCCCCATGGGTATAATGCAAGCCCTTTATTGATGATTTTTTATCCATTTTTCCCAGAGGTCGGGTCTGCGTTCCCGGGTTCGTTTTTCCCTCTCCTGCTGCCGCCAGTTTTCTACTGCGGCGTGGTTGCCGCTGCGGAGGATTTCCGGGACGGGGTCGCCGGAGACGATGGCGGGTTTGGTGTACTGTGGATATTCCAGTAAGCCGTTTTCGAAGGATTCGTCTTCGGCGCTGCCTTCTTTCAGATTGCCGGGGAGGAGGCGGAGGATGGCGTCCATCACGGTTATGGCGGCGGGTTCTCCGCCGCTGAGGATAAAGTCTCCCAGGGAGATCTCTTCATCCAGATAGCGTTCGATGCGGGCGTCCACGCCTTCGTAGTGGCCGCAGATCAGGATGATATGATCCTTCCCCGCGAGGCGGTGAGCCGTGCTCTGATCGAAAGGGCTGCCGGCGGGGGAGAGCAGGATTTTATGGCCTTCGGCTGCTCCCACCGCCTCCATGGCCGCAAGTAAAGGAGGCAGCCGCAGGATCATCCCGCGCCCGCCTCCGTAAGGAGAATCATCTACATGCCGGAAGCTTCCTCCAGCATAGCTTCGAATATCCACGATCTCGATCTGCGCCAGTCCCAGCTTCTCTGCTCTCTCTGCCACGTG
>CAMOYN010000157.1 GCA_946630035.1 uncultured Lachnospiraceae bacterium | reverse complement strand
GAAGGTGCTTCGCACCTTGCGCGGCGCGGCAAGAACGCCGAGGCGTTCTTGATCAGAAATGGAGGAAAAATATATGAGCGAAATGAAGAAGATTCCTGAATACTATGGCAGCCTGGTGTTTAACGACCGTGTGATGCGGGAGCGGCTGCCGAAGGACGTATACCGTGCCGTACATAAGACCATTGAAAATGGGACCCACCTGGAGCTGGATGTGGCGAACAGTGTGGCGGCGGCCATGAAAGAATGGGCGATTGAAAATGGGGCGACCCATTTTACGCACTGGTTCCAGCCGATGACCGGTCTTACGGCGGAGAAGCATGACGGTTTCATTTCTCCGGAGCCGGATGGAAGCGTGATCATGGACTTCTCCGGAAAGGAGCTGGTGAAGGGGGAACCGGATGCTTCCAGCTTCCCTTCGGGCGGTCTGAGAGCCACCTTTGAGGCCCGGGGCTATACGGCCTGGGATCCCTCTTCGCCGGCTTTCATCAAGGATGGATCGCTGTACATTCCCACCGCATTCTGTTCCTATGGCGGCGAGGCTCTGGACAAGAAGACACCTCTGCTGCGTTCCATGCAGGCGCTGAGCCACGAAGCCGTGAAGGTGCTTCACATCCTGGGGCTGAAGGATGTGACCCGGGTCACGGCGACGGTGGGATCTGAGCAGGAATATTTCCTGGTGTCCAAGGATCTGTACAAGAAGAGAAAAGACCTTCTCTTTACGGGACGCACGCTGCTGGGGGCCAATGCGCCGAAGGGCCAGGAAATGGAGGATCATTATTTCGGTGTCCTGAAGCCGAAGGTGTCCGCCTACATGCACGATCTGGATGAAGAGCTCTGGAAGCTGGGCATTCCGGTGAAGACCAAGCACAATGAAGTAGCACCCGGGCAGCATGAACTGGCTCCGGTATTTGAGACCGCCAACATCGCCGTGGATCACAACCAGCTGACCATGGAGATCATGAAGAAGGTGGCGGATAAACATAACTACGCCTGCCTGCTCCACGAAAAGCCCTTTGAGGGAATCAACGGTTCCGGCAAGCATAACAACTGGTCGCTGTCCACGAACACCGGCCTCAACCTGCTGAAGCCGGGGAAGCATCCGGAGGAGAATCTTCCCTTCCTGACCTTCCTGATCGCGGTCATCACTGCCGTGGATGAAAATGCCGATCTGCTGCGTGTCTCCGTGGCCAGTCCCGGAAATGATCATCGTCTCGGTGCCAATGAAGCGCCGCCCGCTATCATTTCCATTTTCGTGGGCGATGAGCTGACTCGGGTCCTGCACGATATCGCGGAAGGAACGGTTTCTCCTCAGCACGCCAGCGTGACCATGTACTCCGGGGCGGAAGTGCTTCCGCACATTGCCAAGGACAATACCGACCGGAACCGCACATCCCCCTTCGCATTTACCGGCAATAAATTTGAATTCCGTATGCCGGGCTCCGCTCTCTCGGTGGCAAACCCGAACATCGTGCTGAACACCGCCGTGGCCGATGCCCTTTCCCAGATCAGTGAGAGACTGGAAGGGATGACGCCGGAGGAAGTGCCGGATAAACTGACGGAGGTGCTCCGCGATCTTTTGAACAAGCATAAGAGAGTGCTCTTCAACGGAAATGGCTACACCGACGCCTGGGTGGAAGAGGCCGCCCGCCGCGGACTGGACAACCTGAAATCTCTGCCGGATGCCATGCCCCGCTGGATCTCCCAGAAGAGCATAGATCTCTTCACCCGCCACGGGATCTTCACAAAGGAAGAACTGGTATCCCGCTACGACATTCTGCTGGAGAATTACGCAAAAACAATACATATTGAATCCCTGACCCTTCAGGAAATGGTCCGCAAGGACTTCACCGCCGGAATGATGGCGTACCTGAAGGATCTGACGGCAGAGGCTCTTCAGAAAAAAGAACTGCTTCCGGAAGCCGCCTGCAAACTGGAAAAGACCCGCATCCGCACCCTGGATGAATACGGCACACAGATCATAGCAGCCCTCACAAAACTGGAGCAGGACACGCAGAGGGCCGAAGCCGAGACCGACCTGCTGAGCTGCGCCAGATATTACCAGGAAGTCGTACTGACCGACATGGAAGAACTTCGGAAAGTCGTAGACGCAGCCGAGAGCCTGATTCCCGACGACTACCTGCCCTACCCCACTTACAGCAAATTATTATTCTCACTCCGGTAAAACCATGGGAGACAGGGGACGGTCCTCTGTCTCTTTTTTTAGGGCTGTGGATGACAAATGGCCGAAAGCGTTGTATAATAGCGGATAGCTTGCGACCGGCGGGTGGGATGTGCCGGGGCAAGGTTCGGATTACAGGCAGACTGTGAGGATGAGCGGATGTCAAAATTTGCGGAGTTGTTGACAGAATATGTCCGCCGGAGTGGCTACAGTAACAGCCGGGTGGCCCAGTTATGTATGGTGGATCGTACGTTGTTTCAGAAATACCTGGCGGGGCGGCGGATTCCGGGGGATGACTTTCCGCTGGAGCGGCTGTCGGAGTTCCTGCTGCTTACGGTGGAGGAGAGGAAACAACTGGCCATCGAGCTGCAGAAGCTGCAGGCCGGGGAGGATGCCTACAACCGGTATCAGAAAATCCGCCGGATGTTCCACAAATTCAGTACCATTGTGGCGGAACCTACGGTGCCCCTGATGCCTCTGCCGGAGCTGGATGTGGCGGGGCTTCCGCCGGCCACGGTGGTGAATGGTCATGCAGACGTGTACCTTATGATCCGCAGTTTTCTCGAGCATGATTTCCGGGATTCGGAGGGGGAGCTGTATCTTCTGGTTCAGCCGGAGTGCCAGGATATCATGCATACGGTCTGGGAAATCGGCCGCCGGCATAACATTACAATCCGTCACATCGTATGCATGGAACAGGAGCTGCCGGGGGAACAGCAAGGCAGCTACAACCTGGATCTGCTGGAGTATGTATTTCCCCTTTTCCGACTGAAGAAAAATTATGATCTTCGTTTCTACTACGACCGGATCAAGAATCACATCAATGAGATGACCCTTTTCCCTTTCCTCATAGTGACAGAAAATACCATGTGTCAGATCAATATTCAGGGGACACAGGCGATCATGACCCGGAATAAACCGGTGGTGAACTGCTACCGTCATCGCTTCCGGGATATATGGGAAAACTGCCGGCCGCTGATGACATATCGCATGGATATTTCTTCCTTTCTGGCGCTTACGGTGCAGGAAAACCCGGGTGTGATTTCCGTACAGAATGCGCCGGGACTTGCTTTTTGCATGTCGGAAGAAATACTGAACCGATGTCTGAAAATAGAAGATCCCGGAAAGCGGGCGGATCTTGCCAGGGAGATCATGAAGGAGAACGCCGAGTGGAAAGCCAGGGCGGAAGCCAAGAAAGTGCCGGCGGAGATCAGCTATTTTACGGAAGAAGGATTAAGAAATTTCCTGAAAAACGGGACGATTTATGAATTCTCGGAGCATCTGGCATCGCCGCTTTCGATGGATGACCGCCGGACGTTGATGGAACGACTCTGCCGGGATATGGGAAACGGAAGTTTTGAAGCGCATCTGGTGGATGAAGAATATAAAATAGATGAGCATCTGGTCCTGAAAAAATGTGGGGATGAGGCGGTCTGCTTTATCTATCGGCAGGAGAAGAACCGGCCGATGCTGGTGCTTCATGAAAACAGCCTGATCCGTTCCTTCGGAGAGTATCTGGACTGGCTGAGCAAAAATATTACGGCACGTACGAAAGAAGAAACATTGATCAGAGTGAAGGAAATATTACAGGAGTATACTGCGTGAACAGAAAAAAAGTCTTGTTGCTGATGATGCTGCTGGGAATGGTTCTGGGATTTGGCCCGGCCGTGTCAGCAAAGAGCGGAAGATTCCTTGTCGGATCGGTGAAAGGAATCCGGCTGGATAACAGCGAATGGGGCCAGGTGAAGGTGGCCTGGGACGCAGTTGCTGCAGCGGACGGCTACTGGATCCGGTACGACCAGGATGCATCCATGAAAAATTCCTGGAATATCTTTGTGAATTCCGGAACGGAATACGTGATCCGGAAGCTGGATGTGAGGAAAGAGGTCTACGTGAGTGTCCGGGCCTGCCGGCGAGAGAAGGGCTGGATTGTGCCGGGGCTCCCCTCGGAAGTGCATCAATGCGTGGTCAAAGGCCGGCTGGTTGTCATAGACCCGGGACATCAGTCTCATGCCAATCTGGAAATGGAACCCAACGGCCCGGACTCGAAGATTATGAAATATAAGGTCAGCGGAGGAACCCGCGGGAAGGTCACGAAGGTTCCCGAATATGTGCTAGCCCTGGATGTTTCGCTGAAACTCCGGGAGGAACTGGAGAAGCGGGGGTACCAGGTGAAAATGACCCGGGAGACCCACGATGTCGACATCAGCAATGCGGAGCGGGCCGTGATGGCAAATGAATGGGGAGCCGATGTCTTCCTGCGGATTCACGCCAACGGTTCCAAAAAGAGTTCTCAGAATGGCTGCTCCACCCTATGCTGTACGGCTCAGAATCCTTATCCGGTACAGAAATGGTATCGCCGGAGCCGGAAACTCTCGGAATTTCTGGTAGAACATCTGGCAGAAAAAACGAAGGCAAAAAATCTGGGCGTAAGTGAAACCGACAAAATGACCGGGATCAACTGGTCCGAAGTTCCGGTGAGCATCGTAGAGATGGGATATATGACGAATCCCAGGGAAGATAAACTCATGCAGACCGAAGCCTATCAGAAAAAAATCGTCATCGGTCTGGCCGACGGAGTGGATGCCTATTTCCGGAGAAATACCACAGATCCTGAAAAAGAGTAATATAAAAGAGTAATGTAAAACAGTAATGTAAAACAGTAATGTAAAACAGAAGGAATCCCTGGTATAACACGGGAAAATCAGTGAGGTAATTATGATTATCATGGTATGCGGGAAGGGTGGCTGCGGCAAGAGCACCATCACTTCGCTTCTGGCAAAAGAATATGCCCGCCGCGGCAGGCAGGTTCTGGTAATTGACGGTGATGAATCGAATTTCGGGCTGCACCGGCAGCTGGGTTGTGAACTCCCCCGGGACTTCACGGAATACTGCGGAGGCCGGCGGGGTGTGATGTCGACGCCCAAAGGGGCCGATGCCCGGGACGAACTGTTCGGCCGCCGCTGGAAGATCGGAGATATTCCGGCCGATTATGTGACGGAACACGAAGGCGTCAGACTGGTAGCCATCGGAAAGATCCATGAAGCCGGGGAAGGCTGCGCCTGTGCCATGGGCGTCCTGGAAAAGAATTTCCTTCCCAATCTGCTCCTGGAGGAAAAGGACGTGGTGCTCATCGATGCGGAAGCCGGAGTGGAACATTTCGGCCGCGGCGTGGACAACTTCGCCGATGTCATTCTTATGGTAGCCGATCCCTCTTACGAATCCGTCCGCCTGGCGGATAAGATTTATTCCATGGGGAACTCCATAAACAAACCGGTTTACTTCATTATTAATAAAGCGGATGCAGAGCAGGAGTCCGTTATGCGGGAGTCTTTCCCCCACCCGGAACAGATCCTCACCGCCCTGCCCGCCGACAAAGAAATCCTGCGCAAGGGCCTTCTCGGAGAACCCCTCGATACACAGCTGCCGCAGATTTCGCAGATCGCTGATGCGATTTAGATGTCGGATTATCCGATTTCGCAGATCGCTGATGCGATTTAGACATCAGATCATCCGATTTCACAGATCATGTATGGGATTCGGACATATAGGGAATCGAATATTCGTTCGATTTCCTATGTACTTTTTTGAGCTTCTCTGTTATAATGAAGCTCCAGGGACTCGGAGATGTTTTCTTACACTTAAATGCAGAACTAAATTCCGGTTGGCAAGAGTAAATTCCGGTCATGCGGA